>NZ_PCYT01000155.1:0-1056 GCF_002553735.1 Lactobacillus sp. UMNPBX17 | reverse complement strand
GAATAATTCTTGGTCTTTTATCTAATCTATCCGAATTAGAAAACAAATTGACCAATATAGGTGTATTATGAGCACAAGCATTTCTTATATTTTTACAATAACGCAAAAGTGAACTTATTTTTTCAAGTTTTTTTGTAGTTTTTCTATTATTACAAAAATATTCAGTAAAGGCTGTTAATCCACCAAATGAAACGATCTCTAAGAACACCCAAACTGGTGGATTTTGAGAATACTTTCTACTCATCTCTTTTAAATATTGATTATGTTTTAGATTATCAATAGTCAATTCATATTGCCGTGAGCCAAAATCTGGTCCGTTTCTAAAATCTTGAACAATTTTATATCCATCTTCATTGGGCAAATAATCAGAAATTCTATTTAATAATAGTACTTTTACTCCATGTTCAACATCTAAGCACAACTCTAAAAGAAACTGTCTCAATTGCATATCAATAGCAGCCAGGTCAGTTAAATATGCAAAATCTAAATCCTCATACTTTCCATTTTCATCTTTTTTAAAATTTTTTCGATATGCAGCAAGTTTATAATAGTAATTTAAAGTTCTTAAACATTTTTTAGCATCATTTTCTATCATATGGTTAAATGTTATACCCTTGTTTTTAATATGGGTTATTAATTCTTCTGTAGTTAGTTTCTTTTTCATATAATTGCTCTTCCTTATTTCACTTTCAGTATTTTAGATCACTTGTTCGTATATATTTAAAATAAGTATAGCAGTTTCTGCAAAAAGAGCATAGGACATAACAAAATTTTGTACCAAAAGGCATCCCCAAGGAGGCTGCCTTCCTACCTTCATCTATTCTCTTACTTACCCAATTCATCAGAGATGCTTCTTCAAGATTTCGAGATAATCGCTTACCGCATCAGGCCAAGTTGGCAATGGCTCGAAGCCGTGCGCTACCACTTTACTCTTATCAAGGCGTGAGTTGAACAGACAAATTGCCTTGGACAAACCGTATTCGGCAATAATTTATTATTTTCGAAAATTGCAATTTCAAATTGAACACTTTTGAAAATTAAATTCTGTATATTGAA
>NZ_PCYT01000154.1:0-1063 GCF_002553735.1 Lactobacillus sp. UMNPBX17 | reverse complement strand
AAAATAAAAAGTCCATTTGGACCTGTTTGATAGAATGTTAATAACCACAAAAACATCTATGGAGGTCAAAATGGACTCACTACATTCTATCATGGACAAGCGTAAAAAAGGAACACATCTATCGCTTGAAGAGCGGGTTATTATTCAAACTCGTTTGAAAGATCATTGTTCTTTGCGTTCCATCGCTCGAGAAATTGGCTGTTCCCCTAGTACAATTCACTATGAGATCAAACGAGGGGCTGTTAAGCTGTATCACGGTAAAGTTAAACGTTATAAAGCCCAACAAGGTCAGAGTGTTTATCAAAACAATCGTCGATACTGTGGACGCAAATCGGATTTTCTTAAGAAGCATAAGTTTATTGATTACGTCCAACAGCACTTTTTTGAAGATGGCTGGTCGCTCGACGCCTGCAGTAATCGCTGCACTGCTGTAGGGGAATTTACCAGCAACGATATTGTCTGCACCAGGACGCTTTATAATTATGTCGATCAAGGCTTGTTAAACATCCATAACTATGATTTGCCAGAGAAACTCAAGCGCAATACCAAAATTCATCGCATTCGTAAAAATAAGAAGAAGCTAGGCCGCAGTATTGAACAACGACCACAGGAAGTTAATAAGCGTGATGTGTTTGGGCATTGGGAATGTGATCTTGTTTTAGGCCATAAGACCAAGGACGACGAAGTGCTGCTAACTTTGTCTGAACGCATGAGCCGTGAGTTCCTAATTATTAAAATCCCAGATAAAACAGCTGCCAGTGTAATGAATGCCTTTAAAAGTCTGCGCAAGCAATACAGCGAGCATTGGAACGATATCTTTAAAACTATTACGACTGATAATGGTTCTGAATTTGCGGATCTATCTCAGCTGGAAGATATTTCCAAATCACTAGTTTATTATGCTCATCCATATACTTCTTGTGATAAAGGCACTGTAGAGAGGCATAATGGCCTTATTCGCAGATTCATTCCTAAAGGTGACTATATTCATAACTACTCTCTCCAACAAATCATTGACATTGAAACTTGGTGCAATTCATTGCCAAGAAAGATCTTGGCTTAT
>NZ_PCYT01000153.1:0-1136 GCF_002553735.1 Lactobacillus sp. UMNPBX17 | reverse complement strand
ACCAGACGGCTTTTATATTTTATCAAATCTCAAATCCTTTGTCAAGAACTTTTTTGATTTATTTTTCGTCGCCTCGGCTCTCGCCTGACGACATTTAAATATATTACTCGTTTTGCTTTAACTTTGCAAGTCTTTTTTTCAAAAACTTTTTTTAAAGCTCTCGAGCTCTTCGTCATCTCTCAAGACGACTTTATTAATTTACCCTACTTTCTCTTTTTTGGCAAATCCCTCTTTTGTTCGAGTTATTCATGAAACACATGGATGTGTTGTAATCCAGCTTCTCTTTTATACTTTTCTTTTTAACAGCTTTTTATTTATTCTAGTCTTATATTATCGATTTAGCTTACAATTACCGAACTTTATTTGCAAAACACTTTTTCAATTTTTTGTCAAAATATTTAACACCACACTAAAATTGCAGCAGCATTGGCAAATAATATTTCAATTTCACGCTTTTATTTTCCTCACTACACTTATCGCCAAGTTTCCTCAGTACCTTGCATTACAACTAAGTAATTCAAAGATCTCAGTTAGAAAATTATGCAGATAGACTTAGGCTCAATTATGATTAGCTTATTCGGTATCCGATATATTTATGTTCAATATGAATTTAAACGTATACAAAAATGTTAATAATCAACTCACTCAACCAGCAATCTTCAAGAAGATTCTTTTTTTCTTATAAAGGTAAGCTTCGTACTAATTATCTAAATGCCAAATTTTTCATGCTTGATCAAAGCGGTTTAAGCAGATAATTCAGCTTAACCTTCCCTAAAACTTCTTAGTGACTCATTCATTACGACTAGCATCCTATCTCAGACAAAGCGGTCAGTACCCAATATTTACTCAAGTTGACCTCATTGGATTTTATTAAGATAAGATCTTAATAAGAAGGGGCAAGCAAAAAAGAGGAGACCAAGCGTTCATGATCTCCCCTTTTTTCATCTTTTCCTCTTAAACAAAAAAGAAGGAAGCTAGGCTTCCTTCTCTCTCCTTACTCCGGCTGTCAGACTCGAACTGACGACATCTTGATTAACAGTCAAGCGCTCTACCAACTGAGCTAAGCCGGAATATTAAAAAAGAGCACGGCAGCTTCCTTTCCTCGCAGGCAGTTGCCCACCAACTACTTTCGGCGT
>NZ_PCYT01000152.1:0-1138 GCF_002553735.1 Lactobacillus sp. UMNPBX17 | reverse complement strand
AGAAAAGATATAGATTTTATAAAAAGAGGACAAATTACATGAGCAAATTGCCTTTTAAAGTTATTGCCGTAGACATGGATGGTACATTCATGCGTGATAATCAAACTTTTGATCATAAAAGATTTGACCGAATTTTAGATCAAATTCATGAAAATAAAGCCCACTTTATTGTTTCAAGTGGTCGACCATATTCTCGTTTGAGAAAAGATTTCACTGGATTTTTAGATAGAATTGACATGATTGCCGACAATGGCTCACTTCTTATTCAAGATGACAACATTATCAGCACTCACCTATTAACTCACAAAACTACAATGGAATTACTAGAATTTATTCAAATTCATTATCCTGAGAGTTCCGTCATCGTCACTGGCATCAATAGCTCATATACAACGATGGATGCATCCCCTGCCTTTAAGCAAACAATGAACTTCTACTATCCTGATCGTGTGGAAGTACCCGACTTAATGACCGCCGTAAGTCCTCATGATCAAATTACTAAACTAACTTTGAGTTATCGATATGATTTTTCAGCAGAATTAGAAAAGGAATTCAATGCCCACCACGCAGAAAAAATCCACTGTACTTCAAGTGGATTCGGGCTAATGGATATCGTTCCTTATAGCGTCAACAAGGGTATCGCGTTAAAATACTTTTTACGTTACTTCGATGCTAAGCCTAGTGAATTAATTGCGTTTGGCGATGGCATGAACGACAAAGAAATGCTGGAACTCGCCGACTATAGCTATGCTATGGAAAATGCTGAACCTGCACTTAAAAAAGTCGCTAAATATATTGCACCAAGCAATAATGATGATGGTGTTTTGCAAGTGCTAGATAAATATTTGAATGAGTAAAAAGAAAATAGGACTTTCACAATAAAAGTCCTATTTTTTCTTCGCACTTATGCACCTTTTAACTATCTAACAATACATTATTTTGGCAAATTTAGACAATTCTACTCTATTATATGCACCATTTTTTCTACTTTCTGGATGGGGATCTAATCCGATGATAGTAATATCTCTTCGATTAGGGCCGTAAACCCAAAACATTCGCCGAGCTTCACTATTATTATTTTCTCGCCGATTGTAAAATCAAGTTGAACACTTTATAAAAATAAAAGTCCATCTGGACC
>NZ_PCYT01000151.1:0-1155 GCF_002553735.1 Lactobacillus sp. UMNPBX17 | reverse complement strand
TCTAATCTATCAAGCAGCTTGATTAAAAGTGTTCAATTTATTATTGCAATTTACGACAAATAAATACTTATTGATGGCTTCATAATATTTTTTCTTATTTTTAGCTAATTTAAATGTTCTAGCATAATAACTAGCAAAAAATCCTAATAAAGAATTAGAAGGCACATCACAAATTGTCCTTCTTATAAGATAAATTGTAATCAAATGAATCACTTTAGTTAAAGTTTCTTCATCAATTTCATTATTTTCATAGTCATGGAAAACATGGAGAAAGAATGGATAAGATGTGCTTTGATTTATTCTATTTAAACTAGCTAAATCTGTTTTAATATCATCGTTATAACTAGATTCTGCCGGATACATAAAAGAAGCATATAATTCTGCATAATCTTTTATTTCCTTAAGTGCTTGTTCATGACTTAGATTTTCATTTTTAAATGTATCAACAAAAGTTTGGTAAACTTTACGTTCAGCGACCACTGAATTTTTCTTCATAATAATAAATTGTCTAAAGAACGCATCCATAGCATGATTGCTATTATCTCTTCTTAATTTATTTTCAATAGGTAACCAGTAATCTTCAAATAATCTTTCTTGATCATGATCACTCATTAACAAGAAATTACGAATTAAATCTGAATTAGTTAAAGCAACGCCAGTCGAATTGATACTTTCAAAAATAATTTGAGGATCATCCTCACCTTCTTTAAGACTGATTCCTACTACTTGGAGTTGTCGAATAGCTTGTAAAATTTCTCTACTTGTAATTCCCTGCTTGAGCCAATTATCAAAGGTTTGCTTTGCTAATTTATAGTTTTCAACAATATGACTATTTTCATCTAATTTATCATTATCATGATTCAACAAAGCTGTGTATTGAATATTATCTGATTTAATAGGCTTTAACTTGATTTTATATTCTTGAGAGGGAGACTGAGAATTTGTTAAAAACATTTCAATAGTTCCAGTAGTGAAGGCATCACCATCAACGGTAACATCTTTTAAAGCCTGTAGTAATAATGTAATCGTGGTTAACCTTTGTTGACCATCAATAATTAAATATTCTGGTAGTCCTATATCACTATTAGTTGATTCAAGGTAAACTACCGCGCCTAAAAAATGCTGCTTTTTAGTTTTAATTACAGTATATAAATC
>NZ_PCYT01000150.1:0-1181 GCF_002553735.1 Lactobacillus sp. UMNPBX17 | reverse complement strand
CGCCGATTGTAAAATCAAGTTGAACACTTTATAAAAATAAAAGTCCATCTGGACCTGTTTGATAGAATGTTAATATCCACAAAAACATCTATTGGAGGTCACAAATGGACTCTTTACATTTTACCATGAATCAGCACGTTAAAGGCAAGCACTTATCATTTGAAGAGCGGGTTGTTATCCAAACCCGTTTAAAAGATGGTTATTCTATTAGAGCGATTGCTCGCGAATTGGGCTGCTCTCCTTCTACAATTAGCTATGAGGTTAAACGTGGTACTGTTTCTCTCTATCATGGCAAGCAGCAGCGCTATAAGGCTGAACATGGTCAGAGCGTTTATCAGATTAATCGTCGTCACTGTGGTCGTAAATCGGACTTCTTGAAGAAAGCAAACTTTATTAGCTACGTCATTAATCATTTTTTTGAGGACGGCTGGTCACTTGACGTTTGTGCCAATCGTAGCTTAGCTATCGGTGAATTCTCACATCATCAAACAGTCTGCACCAGAACTTTGTACAACTATGTAGAACAAGGCCTAATTGCAATTAAGAACTATGATTTGCCTGAAAAAATTAAACGTAATACCAAGCTCCATCATGTTCGCAAAAACAAGAAAAAGCTGGGACGAAGCATCGAAGAGCGACCTAAAGAGATTGACCAGCGCAATGAATTTGGTCATTGGGAATGTGATCTTGTTCTAGGGCATAAAACCAAAGATGATCAGGTTCTATTAACGCTTTCTGAGCGCATGAGCCGTGAATTCTTGATTATTCGCATACCTGACAAGACATCTGCCAGTGTCATGCAGGCTTTTAAAATGCTTCAAAAACAATACAGCGAGCACTGGAATGACATCTTCAAGACGATTACTACTGACAATGGTTCAGAGTTTGCGGATTTAGCTAATTTAGAAGAAGTTTCTAAGACTCTTATTTATTATGCTCATCCTTATACTTCTTGTGATAAAGGAACTGTTGAAAGACATAATGGTCTTATTCGCAGATTCATTCCTAAAGGAGACTGCATCAATAACTATTCTCTCCAACAAATCATTGATATTGAAACCTGGTGCAACTCTTTACCCAGAAAGATCCTGGCATATCACACACCAGATGAAATCTTCGAAAGAGAATTAGATAAAATCTATCAAACAGCGTAAGTGTTCAATTTATTATTGCAATTTACG
>NZ_PCYT01000014.1:0-38532 GCF_002553735.1 Lactobacillus sp. UMNPBX17 | reverse complement strand
ATCTAGTAAATTAAGATGTTATTTTTGAGATGTTATTTTTACCAGCTAAAAAGTAAGGCATCTAAAGCACTTGCACATAATTTCATGCGTTATTTTACAAAGGTGTTACATTATCCTTCAAAATAATGTGTATATGAATATTATTTGAGCTTATCGGCGATCTTTTTTATTAAACCCTTCGCAATTGCCTGCTTAGACATCAATGGCCATTTATCTATCCTTGTATTGTTTTGCTCTAAAATAACGACTTGGTCTTGATCATTACCAAAAACATTCTTCGAAACATCATTGGCTACAATCATATCTGCACCCTTACTCATTAATTTCTTTTGTGCGTTTTTAAGTAAATCATTCGTTTCCGCTGCAAAGCCAACTACTACTTGATTTGCCTTTTTATGACGCGCGACTTCACGCAAAATATCCTTAGTTTTTACTAGAGTTAAAGATAAAGTATTTTGCTCAGGATCTTTCTTTAATTTATGGTCGGCCACCTTTGCCATTCGCCAATCTGCTACCGCTGCAGCCATAACCAAAGCATCCCCCTGCTCAAATTCTCTCTTCACTGCAGTTAACATCTCTTCACTACTTGCTGCATGAATCAATTCAATATTGCCTGCCTTAGGTAGTTCAACTGAAACATTGCCATAAATCAACTTTACTTGTGCACCAGCATCTGCTGCTTCTTGGGCTATAGCAATCCCCATTTTTCCACTTGAACGATTGCCAATAAAACGAACTGGATCGATTGCCTCTTGTGTTCCACCAGCTGTTACTATGACTGTTTTATTTTTCAGGATCTTATTTTGATTCAAGATATTCTCTACCCAAGCTGTAATTTCTTCAGGTTCAGGCATTCTGCCTTTAGCAACATAACCTTCAGCAAGCATCCCTGTGGCTGGTTCCATTACATGAACGCCATCTCTTTTTAAAAGTGATACATTGCGCTTGGTTGCAGGATTATTCCACATTTGATCATTCATAGCAGGCACAACTAATTTAGGTGCTTTTGTTGCCAAAATAGTTGTACTAGCTGCATCATCTGCAATTCCATTAGCCATTTTACTGATAAAGTTTGCTGTTGCAGGGACAACCAAAGCTAATTGACTCCAACGCGCTAAGTGCACATGAGGGATGCTAGCCTCATTTTCTTTTTCCCATAAATCATCTAAAACCGGATATTTTGTTAAAGCTGCCAAAGTATTAGTCGTTACAAAATGCTCTGCATTTTTGGTCATCACTACCCAAACATCATGCCCTTGTTTTTCTAAATTACGAACGACTTGAACAGCTTTATAAGCCGCAATTCCGCCTGTTAAATAAACTGTTATTCGTGTCATTTCTTTTGTTCCTCTTCTAAAATCATTCGTTTTCATTTTATCTCATTCCAGAAAATAGTAGAATAATTTATAGGGGTTAGATTTTGGAGGATAAAATAAAAAAGTGAGATTCATAGCAAAGATAATAGTTTCTTGTCTATTATTGATTACCCTTTCATCCTGTAGTTTTAATAAACAAGCAACTTCATATCCCAAGGTTAAAACAATTAAAGTAGTTGACGAACCGATTTTTCTTAAAAAGCCTCAAATTAGCAAAATGATTCCTTATTCACCATTAAGATTAAAAGATTTATCTACCAAAAAAACGATCTATATTAATCCAAACCAAATTTTGGAGCATTCAAAGAAATGACTAGGTTCATTTCTTTTTTAATTTGCATATAAAAAGGTTGTCATATATAAATTGGTCCTATAAAATTTAAGTAATACAGAAAGGAACTTCATATATGCCAAATTTATCTAATGATTTAAATTCAATTATTAACAAAAGACTTAATAATTTATCTGCTTCAAAAATTCGGGCATTTGATCAAAAGGTTTCAGGTATCCCTAGTATTATCAAATTAACTATCGGTGAGCCTGACCTTGCTACACCTGAACATGTTAAGCAAGCGGCCATCGCTGATATTCAAGCTGATGATTCGCACTATGCTCCTCAAGCCGGAAAGCCGGAACTTCTTGACGCCATCAGCAACTATCTTGACCGTTCAATCGGTGTTCATTATGATCCAAAAAGCGAAATTTGCGTTACTGTCGGAGCTACTGGTGCTTTAAACGATGTATTTATGACCTTGTTAAATCCTGGTGATAAGATTTTAGTACCTACTCCTGTATGGGCATTATATTTCCAATTAATTAAGATGACTGGTGCAATCCCTGTTCAGATTGATACTAAGAAAGATGGCTTTATTTTAACCCCTGAACATTTGCGTCATGTTTTAGAGGGTCGTGGTAAAGGCGCAAAAGCAATCATCTTAACTGATCCATCTAATCCAACCGGCCGTGTTTACCCAGCAGAGACATTGAAGGCTTTAGCTGAAGTTATTAAAGAATATAAGATCTTCTCTGTCACTGATGAAATCTACGCTGAATTAGTTTACGGCAATGCCGAACACCATTCACTTTCAGAATATATTCCTGAGCACAACATCCTTATTTCAGGTTTATCTAAGGCATATGCAATGACTGGTTGGCGTTTAGGTTATATTGCTGGTCCAAAGCAAATCATGCAAAGCATTCGCAAAATCAATGCCTTTTTAGTAACCTCAGTAACAGACAATGTTCAAATGGCTGCTGTAGAAGCTTTAAATAATGGCCAAGATAATCCAATTCAATCACGCAAGATTTATGAAAGTCGCTTGCAATTTATGCAAACTGGTTTGGAGAAGTTAGGCTTTGAAATGGCCACTCCACAAGGTGCCTTTTACATCTTTGCCAAGATTCCTGAAAAATATGGTACTGATGATGAAACCTTTGCATATGAATTAGCTCAAAAAGCAAAAGTTGGTGTTACCCCTGGCCGTTACTTTGGTAAAGGTGGCGAGGGATACGTTCGACTTTCCTACGCTTCATCAACTGAGCAATTACAAGAAAGTCTTCGTCGAATTACTGACTTTGTTAATAACTTATAAATCCATACTAAAAAAGAGCGATCCAACGATCGCTCTTTTTTATTTGTCTTTTATTCTACTTATTCCAAGTTGAGTTTTCTTTAGCATCTTCAGCGGCTAAATCTTCAAGACGCTTTTCAGCTGCCTTGACACTATCTTCATACTTAGCTTCAACTTCAATACCCAAGTCATTCAATTGTTGATCTGCAACTGGAGCTGGAGCGTGCATCATAGGTTCTGAAGCACTAGCATTCTTAGGGAATGCCAATACGTCACGGATGTTGTCCTTATCAGCAAGCATCATAGCGAATCTGTCAAGACCGATTGCCAAACCTGCGTGAGGTGGGAAGCCCATGTCTAAGGCGTCAAGCAAGTAACCGAATTGTTCATAAGCACGCTTTTCAGTAAAGCCTAATGCCTTGAACATGTTTTCTTGGATTGAACGCTTGTGGATACGGATTGATCCACCACCCATTTCGTCACCGTTCATTACGATATCGTAACTACGAGCATGTGCCTTGTGTGGTTCAGTAGTCAAAAGTTCTACACCCTTGTCGTCTGGCATAGTGAATGGGTGGTGAGCTGCTACCCAACGACCAAGACCTTCATCGTATTCGAATAATGGCCAGTCAACAACCCAAACAAAGTCGTAAACGCCCTTTGGAATAATGCCAGTTTCCTTAGCAAATTCACGACGAAGGTGGTTCAAACTGTCACAGCAGACCTTCCACTTATCAGCGATGAATACAACTAATTCTCCGCCTTCAAGATCGAATTCTTTCTTCAAAGCTTCCTTGTTTTCGTCAGTTAAGAAACGAGCAACAGGACCTGAGAATTCGCCACCTTCAAACTTAACCCAAGCTAAGCCCTTTGCATGGAAACGCTTGATGAATTCTGCCTTTTGGTCGATTTTCTTACGTGAGTATTCCTTAGCACCATTCTTAACAGCGATACCCTTAACAAAACCGCCATCAGCGATTGCACCTGAGAAGACTTTGAAGTCGCTGTCCTTAAAGATTGGGCTCAAGTCATGAATAAGCATACCGTAACGAGTATCAGGCTTATCACAACCGTACTTGTTCATTGAATCGGTCCATGAAATACGCTTAATTGGAGTCTTAAGGTCGATGCCCTTAACGTCCTTCATAATCTTCTTCAAAAGACCTTCAGTGTAGCCTTGAATAGTTTCTTCGTCTGCAAATGACATTTCCATATCGATTTGAGTAAATTCTGGTTGACGGTCACCACGAAGGTCTTCGTCACGGAAACAACGAGCCAATTGGTAGTACTTGTCAAAGCCAGCACCCATGAGCAATTGCTTGAACAATTGTGGTGATTGTGGAAGTGCGTAGAAGCTACCTGGGTAAATTCTTGATGGAACTAAGTAGTCACGCGCACCTTCTGGAGATGACTTACCTAAAATTGGAGTTTCAATATCGATAAAGCCATTTTCATCAAAGAATTCGTGAGTAGCACGCAAAATCTTTGAACGTAAGATAATAGCTTGTTGAACTTCTGGACGACGAAGGTCAAGGTAACGATACTTCAATCTAGTTTGTTCTGAAATTTCAACGCCATTCTTAATTTCAAATGGAGGGTTCTTAGCCTTGTTCAAAACAATAATATCAGTTGCGTCAACTTCAACTTGACCAGTCTTCATGTCAGGATTTACTTCTGAACGCTTAACTACCTTACCCTTAACTTGAAGTACGTATTCATTACCAAGTGAGTCTGCAATGTCCATTAACTTCTTACCAGAGTCCTTGTTAACAACAATTTGTACGATACCTGCACGGTCACGTAAATCGATAAATACCAAGTTACCAAGGTTACGTACACGTTGTACCCAACCATAAAGGTTTACATTTTCACCAATATATTTTTCAGTAATATTGCCACAATAATCTGTTCTTTTTTCGATTTTTTCCATTATTACTAGTCCTTTAATTCTTTCATTACTTTATTCATATCATTAATATCTTCAAGGCTAAGATCAATGGTCTTACCGTCAGCTAAACGCTTAACATTCAAGATGCCATTTTCAAGTTCTTTTTCACCTAAAGTGATTACATACTTGGCACCTTCACGGTCAGCCTTCTTGAATTGGCCCTTAAGCTTCTTCTGGTTAACATCAAAATCAGCTTCAAAGCCTTGCTTACGCAAGCTTCTAGCAATTTCGATAGCCTTTTGAGCAGTGCCATCACCGATATTAGTAATGAAGAAATCAATGCCTTTATTTTCAAACAAAGCTGGATTTTGCTTTTCAAGAACAAGCATTAATCTTTCTTCACCAATACCAAAACCTACAGCTGGAGTTTGTGGACCATTGAATTCTTCAACCAAATGATCGTAACGACCACCACCCAAAATGGTAGTTGCTGATTCCCAAAGACTCTTATCTTCAACCATGAACTCGAAAATAACGCCGGTGTAATAATCAAGACCACGAACCAAATCATCATCAATCACATAATCAATACCTAATTGATCAAGCATCTTCAAGATTGATTCAAAGTTAGCCTTAGAATTATCATCCAAGAAATCACGAATCTTAGGTGCATCTGGTAAGAACTTCTTATCACAATCATCCTTAGAATCCAAGATACGAAGAGGATTATCACGTAATCTTCTTTGAGAATCTTCTGATAATTCGTCCTTAACTGGAGTGAAGTAATTTACTAATGCATCGTGATAATCTTTACGAACTTGCTCATTTCCCAAAGTGTTGATGTGAAGTTGGTAGTTCTTAACGCCCAATTCTGCAAGCAAATCGTGACCCATCATAATGGTTTGAACATCAGAAAGTGGATTGCTTGAACCAAAACTTTCTACACCGATTTGGTGGAATTCACGTTGACGACCTGCTTGAGGACGTTCATATCTAAAAGTAGATTCCATGTAAAATACGTTAAATGGCTTTACTACTTCTGGTGCGTACATCTTGTCTTCAACGTAGGCACGAACTACGCCGGCAGTTCCTTCTGGACGAAGAGCAATATGACGACCACCTTTATCGTTGAAGTCATACATTTGCTTTTCTACGATTTCAGAACTATCGCCGCTTGAACGTGAGAAAATTTCGTAATTTTCAAAACTTGGCGTACGAATTTCACGGTAGTTGGCGCGGTTGAAGAAATTTCTTGCAGTTTCTTCGACCTTTTGCCATGAACCGGATTGTTCAGGCAAAATATCGACTGTACCTTTTGGTTTTTGTACTCTCATTTAATCATCCTTTTTTATTTTGATAACTTTAATAATAAAAAAAGCGCCCTTGAACTAAATCAAGGGCGCTCAAATTAGCACGGTACCACCTTTTTGGTTGCTGCGATTAACGCTCGCCAGACGATCCATTATCTGTTAAAGGTGTCACAGACCGCAATCTATCTGCTCTCTCACCACAATGAGCAGTCTCTTTAAATAGATCTTTGCTAATCTTCATTCTTTGTCATCGATAATTCTTTTTTAGCTTATATTTTTATTGTATTAAAGTCAACCTTTGAAAGCGATTTTCTCTAAAGATCTAACACAATTGTGAATGGACCATCGTTTTCTAAGCTAACTTGCATGTCAGCACCAAACTCACCGGTCTCAACATGGAAGCCATCTTGCTCAAGTTCTTTATTGAAATCTTCCCACAATTCCTTAGACTTAGGTGGACGCATAGCATCGACAAAGCTAGGACGGTTACCCTTCTTAGTGTTAGCCATTAGCGTAAATTGACTAACACTCAAAATTTCACCGCCAACATCTTTCAAAGATAAATTAGTCTTACCATTTTCATCTTCAAAAATACGCATCTTGGCAATCTTATCAGCTGCTTTTTTCACAACTGGAAGTTCATCCCCATTTTTGATGCCGACTAATAACATAAAACCCTTGCCAATTTTACCAACGGTTTTACCGTCGATATTTACTTGAGCATGGTTAACTCTCTGAATTACAACTCGCATTAATTATCTGACCTCTTAGTTTCATAAACATCTGGAATATCACGCAACTTGCTTAAAATCTCATCAAGCTGCTGTGAATTCTTAACTGCAACTGTCACATACATATGAGTAATGTTGTCTTCATTAACCTTACCTGAAATATTATTAATATTCTTAGTAAGTGAATTCAACTTATTAATTACATCACTGAGCAAGTTAGAACGATTGTAGCCAAAGACTTCGATATTCGCATTAAATGATTGAACGCTGTTTTCTTCAACATTCTCCCATTCAACATCAATTAAACGGCCTTGCTCTTCTGCTTCCTTAGTAATATTTCTACAATCGGTTCTATGGATAGTCACTCCGCGGCCTTTAGTAACATAACCGATGATCTTGTCACCAGGAACAGGGTTACAACATTTAGCTAAATGAAGCATCAAATCACTAACGCCTTGAATCATGACGCCATTCTTATGCTTGACCTTCATTGTAGAACTAGAGTTTTTCTTTGGTTGCTCATCTTGAATAGACTGCTGACCAGAATTAAGGATCTTTTCTTCTAATTCTTTTTGCTTTTGCTTCTCATCTTCACGACGCAAGTCAACCGTTAACCGGTTAACTACGGCTTGAGCTGATAAATCACCAAAACCAACTGCAGCATACAATTCTTCCTCAGTATGGTAGTTAAAGTGATCCAACAATTTTTCAACGTGCTCTTTATCCATGAAGTCTTTAGGAGCAAGTCCTTCTTCACGAATCATATTAGCTACCATTTGTTCACCGTGAGTGGTGCTTTCTTCACGGTCTTGGCCTCTGAAGTAACGACGGATCTTGTTACGTGCTCTTGAGGTCTTAACCATATCGGCCCAGTCACGTGAAGGAGTGGCATTAGTTTGCGTCATAATTTCAATGACGTCACCGTTTCTCAACTTGTAGTCAAGTGGAACCAACTTGTTATTTACTTTGGCACCAACCGCATGGCTACCTACTTGGGTGTGAATTGCGTATGCGAAGTCCAAAGTTACAGAACCCTTTGGCAATTCGTAAACTTCACCCTTTGGTGTGAAGACGTAAACACGGTCAGAGAAGATATCACTCTTAACTGACTTCATGAATTCGCCGGCATCTTTAGTTTCATCCTTCAATTCAAGAATTTCACGAACCATGTCTAGCTTTTCACCAGAAGAGCTTTCTTGCACACCAGTGAAGTTACCACGTTTGTATGCCCAGTGTGCGGCAACACCGTATTCAGCAACCTCATGCATTTGTTCAGTTCTAATCTGAATTTCTAGTGGACGACCGCCAGGTCCAATGATAGTTGTATGCAAGGATTGATAGCCGTTAACCTTTGGCATAGCAATATAATCTTTAAAACGCCCAGGCATTGGCTTCCATTCTGTATGCACAGCACCTAAAACAGCATAACAATCACGGACATTTTTCACAATTACTCGGACAGCAAGCAAATCGTAGATTTCATCAAAATCCTTATGCTTATTAACCATCTTTTTATAAATGGAGTAAATATGCTTAGGACGACCATAGATTTCATACTTAATGCCTAATTCATCCAAGGTCTTTCTCAGAGTCTTAATGGTATCAGCGATATACTTTTCTCTTTGACTTCTTTTAACATCCATTAAGTTAACGATGCGGTAGTAAGCCTCAGGATTTAAGTAGTGGAAACTCATATCTTCCAATTCCCACTTGATAGTACCAATACCTAATCTATCAGCTAGTGGTGCATAGATATCCATTGTTTCTGAGGCGATCCGGCGTTGCTTATCAGGACGCAAATGTTGCAAAGTATGCATATTATGCAAACGATCGGCCAACTTAACCATGATTACTCTCAAATCTTTAGCCATCGCAATTAACATTTTACGGTGATTTTCTGCTAAAAATTCTTGGTGAGACTTGTACTCATATTTGTTTAATTTGGTTACACCATCGACAATAAAAGCAACGTCTTCGCCAAATTTTTCCTTTAATTCATCATTGGTAACCGGTGTATCCTCAACAGTATCATGCAAAAAACCTGCAGCAATTGTATCCGGATCTAGGCCAAGCGTAGCCAAAGTTCCTGCAACTTGCGTTGGGTGAATAATATAAGGTTGTCCGGATGCCCGTTTTTGGCCAGCATGTGCTTTATTTGCAAATTCATATGCCTTCTCTACAAAAGCAACCTGATCATCATTCATATACTTTTTACAAGTATCAATCACTTGATCATGCGTCATTTCAATGTATTTAGACATTCTGGTCATCCCTTCTAACGGTAAATATTTTTATTCATTAAGCCAAAGGCTTCAATTATTAGATAAATCAAGCCAAACATTAAATTATATAAAGCAAATTTAGGCAGAATTGCTAAGCAAAAAATGATCGGCAACAATAAAAGCCACCATTTTTTAAGCTTTAATTTCAAGATTAAATTACCAACATGATAAGCGATCAAACTATTAATTATCATAAATAATATTCCCTCACGCCAAACAATTGACACGTGAAGAAGACTTGAAATGTAAGGCAAGATTGCCACTAAAATACTCCACCAGATAAGCGGCATCCATTGATAGGTGTTTAATTTTTTGATTATCGGAATGTTCTTAATTTTATCCCCTATTTTTCTCATTAAAAATTCGTGCCTCTCATCAAAGTTTAATTTAATTGATAATATTTTACCACGATTATTTTTCTTTTCTAGTGATAGCAAGTCCAACCCAACGACCTTGCTTCATGGTAAGATCAATCTTAAAACCATTTTCATCTAATGATTTTTCAATCTTAGGCAATTGTAAGTAATCAATTCCTGAGAAGATAACCTGTCCACCTTCATTTAAGTGAGCATCCATTTGCGGAATAAGTTCAAGTAAAATTTCAGCTAAAATATTAGCCACGATAATATCAAATTTTCCATTTACATCTGCTAATAAGCTAGTTTTTTGAACACGAATATTTTTAATATCATTTAAAGCTGAGTTTTGTTCTGTGGCGGTCATTGATTCATCAGAAATATCAGTAGCTAAAATGTCTGTTGCACCAAGTTTTGAAGCAGCGATTGCCAAGATACCTGAACCAGTACCTACATCAACTACGCTAATTGGCTTCTTAACGATTGCGCGTTCAAGCCCCATCATTGCTAATTGAGTAGTCTTGTGATTACCGGTACCAAAGGCCAAACCTGGATCAAGCTTAATTAATTGTTGATCCTTAAAGGCAGGCTTATAGTCTTCCCATTTAGGAACAATAGCCAAGTGACGAGAGAAGTTGATCACATGGTAGTACTTTTGCCAAGCCGTGTTCCAATCTTGGTCTTCAATATAAGAGGTAGTAATTTTGGCATCCCCAATATTAAGACCATAGCCCTTAAGTTCTTGCATCTTTTCTTGGAACTTTTTAGCCAATTCATCTTTATCTGCTTCTTCATCAAAGTATGCGTAGAAATAAGTATCTTTAGGCAAATCCTTGATATCGTCCATATCAACAACAGTTGAATCATGTAGCCAGCCAGCTTGTTCAAAATCGCTGCGGTTTCTAGATTCAACGCCTAAGGCATTCAAATTATCCATAGCATAAATGCTTAAAGCATCTTCTACTTCTTGACTAGTATCGATTTTAATAATTAATAATTTCATTATAGTAATCTCCTTTTGGGATTTTCTTTGTACAATGCTATCATGATAAAGGTGATAAATATGTCAAAGAAAAAGAATAAAAAAAACAAACTTGAAAAAACTTTAGTTGAAAAGATCTTAGATCAAAATAAGATCAAATATCGTCAAGCTTCATTTGCAGTCACCAAAGATAAAGGTGGCGTTGCACAGATGGACACTTCTATTCTAGAAGACAAAGAGCATTTAGTCTACAAAACGTTAGTCTGTGAAGGAAATAAAACTGGTCCATTAGTTGGTGTTGTTCCAATTACAGAGCACTTAAGCATGAAAAAATTAGCCAAAGTTTCTGGCAACAAAAAGTGTGAAATGCTTCCTTTGAAGAAATTAGCTAAAACTACTGGCTATGTTCATGGAGCTAATACGCCAATTGGCATTTACTTCAAAGAAAAACTACCTATTTATCTAGATGATTCTATGAAAGGCAACGAAGAAATTGCCGTTTCAAGTGGTGAATTAGGTAGAAGCGTTTTCTTAAATCCTGAAGACTTGGCAAGATTCTGTCATGCACCTTTTGTCGATTTAAAATAATAAAAACGCTTTCAAATAATTGAGTCATCATCTTCGTTTTATGTTAAACTATTCATGTACCACATATAGAAACATGACAGATATAGAAGAAGATGACTGAATTGAATATATTATTAGGAATTGTTGGTTTTACAGTTGCTATGCTTGCTGCATTTGTTGTTACAGCAGTGGCGATTTCGAATTAACCAAAAATAAAATTGATAACATATTACTGATATAAAAAGAGCAGCTTGATGTTGCTCTTTTTATTTGCCCTCTGTTATTAAATTAAAGTAATTTTTCTAATATTATTTTCTTATGGTTAGTCGACTCGCTTTTTACAGATTATTAGTTTTACAAAAGAATTACAATTATTGAGTATCATTGTTATTTTTTGTGCTAAGTTAAAAGTGTTAAAGCTGATAATAAACGTTATATAACTTTTAATATCTAATCTTTCAAATTTCTAAAATACAAGGAGTTTAAGGAATGAAACATAAAAATGATTTAAGCTTCAACGCTAAACTTAACGGTAAGCAAAAATTTAGTTTTAGAAAATTATCTGTTGGTTTAGCTGCTGTTGCTCTCGGCACTACCTTTTTCTTAAGTAATGGTCAACTTGTTCATGCTGATGTTGAAAATAATACTCAAACTTCAGAGGCAAAAACTGAAGAAGTTGATAGTCAATCTCAATCAACTCCAAATCAAGATGAACATGTAGAAAAAGTTGATCAACCTAGTCAGTCTCAACAAGTAAAGGAAGAAAATAATTCTACTGCAGCTAATGAACAAACTGCTGCAAGTAAAAATGATGAAGCAACTGCTACTTTAAAGATTAAAAAACAGCCTTCATTAACTGATCCTAAATTATTAGCAGAAAATAAAACTCAAAGGAATTTAGATAATTCTACTAAGGTAGAGACTATTTATGATACTTCAACTGAAGACCAACAAAAGCACTCTGTCATCGGTGGTCAAGGTTAGGTCAAAGTTGAAGTTACTAGTCCTGAATTTCAAGATGTTAAAAAAGGGGGATAAATATTCCGTACAATTTGGATCAGTTCAAAACTTTAACTATGATCAAACACCGCTTGCTGATGATTCATCATCTAAATTTGAAATATCAAATAAAGGAAAAGGTCTTTTCGAATTAACTGCAAAAAATAATTATGATCATGGCAAGTTTGACATAACTGCATCTGTTATGCCTAAAGAAATAGTTACAGAAAAACAGAAAAACAAGCACAAACTGCTACTGTAAATGAAGTAATCAAAGGCTACTACGAAATTGGTCCTAAAGCTCAAAACTTTACAGGCATCAGTGATCCTAATGCGGTAGTTCCAGCAAATGCTGAAACAGCATCCCCTAACTACACAGCTTCAGTTTCATATACCAGAACAAGAACCATTGATTTAGTTGAGGATCCTAACGGCACTTCTACTAAATGGTCAGATTGGTCAGTCCAAGACAATCAATCCTTCCCTGCTATCTCATATGATAACGGTATTATTAAGAATCAAATTTCTGATAACTATTACCTGAACAAGAATGGTGTAGTACATATTATTGGTACTGAGGATGGATTTAAAGTTACTGCTGATTCTAATGGTATTTCAGCAATTACCCCATCTTCTGATTTCTTAAGCAGTTTAGTTGCTAAAAACAATAATCAAGGTTCTGCTCAAATCAACGTTTGGATACCTTATACTCTTCATGAAAACATCACTGTTCATTATATTGATGAAGACACTAATGCTGAAATCACCCATAATTCTAATAATAAAGTCGATGCTTCTAAATTGGCTGATCCTCAAAATTATCAAAACGGCATCCCTAATACAACTGTTACAAATCGAACTCAATCAGTTATCGGATACTTAAAAGGATTAGGGTATCAATTTGATAAAGAGGCTACTGAGGGGCAACAATCTAATCATGTAAAATCATTAGGCAATAAGTTCACTTTTAACCTCAGCGAGAAAAACTTTAAAGGTAACAACGGTGTGAATGCATGGAATAGCAAAGATTTGTCCTTTGACAACACAGAGAATCCAAACGATCAGAATTATTACGTTTACCTTTACCATGCAGTTCGCACTGATCACCAATATAAGTCAGTCAAAGAACGCGTATCTTACTACTACGAAAATGGTCCAAAGCAAGGTCAACCTGTTCCAGATCGTTTCCAACCTAAAGACTATGATCTTTACTTTGTTCGAATCCAAGATGTTGATCTGGTTACCGGTGCCAAAAAGGATTGACTAATTGGTCACTTGATGCTAAGAAGACTAGCACTAATAACAATGGTCTTTCATTCAAAGCAATTCCATTTAAAGATCTTTACCAAGAATTAGATGATGGTTATACCATTGATCCTAATGGTAAATTTATCATTACTGATAACACTGGTAAGCATGAAAGTGAACAAGCTCTAATTGTCAAAGGCGAAAATGGTAAAATCAAAGTAATTCCATTTACTAATGATGAAATCACCAACTTACCAGAAAATGGCGTAATTGGTATTCAAGTTCCATATGCTGTAGTTATCCCTACTCCAGGACCAGAACCTAAACCAGAGCCCAAGTCACAACCTAAGAAGCCCGAACCTAAACCAACTCCTAAACCAACTCCTAAGCCAACTCCAGAACTAGATAAGCCTGTAACTCCTACTCCAACTAAAACGCCTAAACACAAGAAACGTACTCCAAAGAAGAATCACTCATGGAGTTCTAACCATAATCCAAATGGTGAAAATTTAGACCACAACAAGAAGAGAGACTACAGCTTTAACTACGTTCCAAAGGGCGAAGACTACAACCACAATATTGGACCAAAGGGTCAGAATATCCCTACTAACCAAAGTTTGACCTCTTCAAAAGCAGACCATAACTCTGCTTCCACCAACACTCTTCCAGAAACTGGTGAAAAGAAGTCTAACTTAGGCGTAATTGGATTAAGCTTAGCAGCTGTAGCTGGTTTAATGGGACTTGCTATTAAAAAGCGCAAGGATTAAATAAAAGCATAAAATAAGACTCCTGAAATATCAGGGGTCTTATTTTTATTTAGCACGACTTGGAATTTCAATAGTTGTCTTAGCAATAATGTGATCTTTCACTTTGGCTAAAAATTCATTTAGATAATAACCATCTTTTAATTCCAATTCATCATCCAAGGCATAGACTGTTAATGAATAATTATGCGTCTTATCTGATGGCATAGGACCTGTGTAGCCCAATACCGGTCCTGAATCTTTGGGCAAAAACTTACTAATATTGCTGTTATAACCTTGAACAAAATCAATATTTTGATGATGTTGACTAATATCAGCGGGAATATCTTTGACTGGCAAGTTTGCAGCTAACCAATGAATCCAAGTAAAACCACAAACTGGAACTGAATCATAATCATAAAAACAAACTGCTAAGTTTTTTGCATCTTTAGGCACGTCAGAAACAAAAATGGGAAAAGAGCGGCTAGGCTTACCTTCAATTTTTTGATCTGCAGGTGCGAATTTGCTATAACGATCAAATAAGTAACCGTTCATTGTTGGTACTTCAATTTTCATATTATCACCTCATGTTCATTATATTAGTCCTTAACTCAAAAAGGTTATCAAAAGCAGATTAAAAGAGCCAGAAAAATCTGACTCTTTTTTGCTATTCAACTTTATTAATCCGCATGTCTCCACTTCTTGTCTGTTAAGATACGTGCGGCAAGCAGCCCAAAAGGAAGTGCAATGACAATCATCAATGCTTCAGTAATCCAGTAAGCACCGATGTTAATGTTAGTAATACCGAAGTTGAACACTGCGCGGTACATATATAGTCCTGGCACCATAATTACGATTGAAGGAACAGTAATCGCAATTCGTGGGAAACCAACTTTTTGTCTAACAATACTTGCCAAAAGCCCGGAAACAAGAGCTCCAATAAAGGCTGCTAAAGCCGGTGCCATATGAGCGTAATCAACTAGACTCAGTCGTAAAGTATTAGCCATCGCACCCATAATTGCGGCAGTTGCGGCCATATTCGGACGACTATTAAACATAATTGAGAAGCCAAATACCCCGCAGAAGCTGGCAATTAAGCGCAAGAATGTTAGCATCCCCGGATTAATGCTCAACTTAAGCATGGAACCCGGATGCAAATTCAAAATCGTAGCCACTGCCCACCCTGACATGGTGGCAATCGTAATGATCAAAAGCGCATAGGTCATTCTCTCAAGCCCAGATCTCATATCTAGCTTAGACATGTCCAGTCCTGAAGTAATGAATGGAAATCCCGGAATCACGAACAGCATTGCACCAATATAGCCGTAAGCATGATGATAATCCAAATGGAAAATCATCTTGCCAATGTGAAATGTCAAGAAGTAAACTGCACAAGCAACTGCTACAGCAACCGCGATTTTAGCTACAAGGGTCATTTTCCGCTTGCCCATGAGTGCTCGAACATAATTTCCTGCCCCTGCACCTAAGAAGGCACAGATAACTTCAGGCCAGCCGCCACCTAGTAAAAAGATAAAGCCTGCACAAGCTAAACCGGAACTTAGACCCGCAATTACTGCAGAATATGCTGATTTTTGATTTTCGATCTCACGCAAGCGCTTGTGAATCTGTCCAATATTCCAATTACCATGACCTGCTTCAAACTGACGAACGAATTTTTCTAGTTCATTCAATTTAGTCATATTAACATCAGTCGCTGGCAAAGATAGCGTCTGTGAATATGACTCATTATCTACGTCAAAACAGGTATACTCGATTGAAACCAACCCAATATCCGTCGAACAGGTAATTCCTAAAGTTCTTGCAATCGTGTCCATCGAATCACGTACACGCCAGGCACCTGTCCCACAACTTAACAGCATAATCCCTACTCGGCCAACAATTGAGGCCTTTTCTACTAGAGTAGCATCCTGTGCCATCGTCTTATTATCACTCTTGAAAAATTCCTCCCATAGAATCTTCATGTGATGTTTTTGCGACAAATGATATTCTCGTTCCTTTTCCTTCATTAGATTAATTACTTTCCCTCATTTTTAAAATTAATTAAAATACGCTTTTCTATTTTAACACAGTAATATTTACGGAAAGCATTTTATATTTTTCAAAAAATAAGCGTTCCATTTTACTATTTTAAATCTATAATGAATATATGAATCATATAATAAAGGACGGTTTATAGTGGCACAATTAACCGATGAACAACTTGCTAGCATTGCACATGACTTTTATCTCAGCAAGTTAAATATCGCAGAAATATCACAAAAATATAACCTATCGCGCTATTTAATCACTAAGGCGTTAGACGATGCAGAAATGCGCGGAATCGTTAAAATCAAAATTACTCAAGGAATTAAACGCAATCAGGTTTTAGAACGAAAATTCCAAAAGCTTTTTGGCTTAAAAGAAGCTTTTATTCTCAAAAGTTCTGAAAATGATGCTAACGACGATGAATCTGTTGTCAACTTCGCTACTAAGCAAATTCAAACTTATTTGCAAAATACCCATATCGCCGGAGTCACATGGGGCAGTACAATGCGCGGTGTAATTAACAACTTTAATGAAGAAAACTTTAATAAGCTCTACTTCATTCAGCTCCTAGGGCACGCCATTAATGCAAATCGCCGCAAAAATCCTTTGGTCCAAGACGCTGCAGAAAAATTCCACGCTAAAAGCTTAGGATTGCCTACGCCACTTTACATCTTAAATCCTAAAATTATTCCAGCTTTAAAGAAAGAACCCTACTTTAAAATAGTTGAAAATTGTTATCACAACTTAGACCTTCTTTTTACCGGACTAGGAACTCTTGATTCATTCAAGGCTAATCCATTCTTAGATAAAAATTACGGTCCGCAACTATTTAAGAACATTCCAGAAGAACAAGTGGCCGGATTAATTATGGGACGTCCCTATAATATCAACGGAGAATTTTTCACTGATTTCGAAAAACACATCTGTGGTATATCAATGAATGACATTATGCAAACACCTACACGTTTCTGCGTTGTTAATAATCGCTTTAAGTCTAAAGCACTATTAGGCGCTCTGCGTAGCGGCATCATCACCCACTTGGTTATTAATGATGATTTGGCCCACCGCGTTTTGCGAGAAGCAGAATAATTATTAGAGGGGATAATTATGAAAAAATCAAAATATGATCTATGGATCGGAGCAATCAATTTAATCAACTGTTGTCTATTTATCTGTTCCTGGTTTGCAATCTTTGGTGCAGATTTCACAGCTAAAATTGCCTTCTTTTTCTATCTTTTTGCCTGGATTGGCGTGATTCTTAATGCAATCGCCGTCGTTCAATCACACAACTTAAGCATTTCATTAATAGGACCGATCTTAGGCGTAATCGGCAATGCCTTATATGGTTTTACCGCTGTGTTAGCCTTACCGGCAGTGATTATCAATATCATTTCTGCATTCTTTATTTTCATGCAGCATAACAATAAGAAAAAAGTATGATCAGATTAACTTTTCGATAAATTCGATCTACAATGACGATAGAGGTGATAATTATGGAGTTTAGAGTAGATGACTGTATTCCAGATGTTGAAACAATTATGGCCTTAGCCGAGGACATCGCTGATTTTAATTTAAACGGTAAAAAACCAGAAGATGTTCATGTAGGAAGGATTAGCAATGTTTAAAGTTGCCCGAAAAAGTTTGTATCAAAAAATGCATCCCTGATTAAACAGATCAAGGGATGCATTTTTTTAGCCTAAATATGAAATGGCAACTTGCAATTGTGCCAGCTTCATTGCTGCCTGAGCTACATTCTTGCGGTCAACATCAACATAAATTTCACAGTGGTCTTCGTCAAACTGATAACCTGAACCAAGAGCAATATCTGCCGCAGTCTCATATAATTCCATATCTTCTTGATTAGGATCAAGTTTAAACAAAATTCGACCGCCATCACTTACGCGGCAATGATCTTCATCTTCCTTTACCCATACATAAACGGTATCGCCATAAGAATCAATCATCATTGTCGCAATTTGCATGGTTTGATCATCAACCCAAATAATTTTGGTCTGATCGGCCGCATATTGGCCAATTTCATTATCTAATTTTTTAAGTTCGTCTTGTCTCATTTTTACCTCTAACTACTACTTCACTATTATCATAATTTTAATTGTAACATATCCACCCTTTTCTGCTACATCCCCTTGACGGTAACCGCTTTCCAATTATACGGTGTTATTATCACAAATCGGAGAAAAATTATGAAAAAACAAGGTTTATCTGTTAAAAATGTTGTCGCTATAGGGATCGGTTCTGCCATCTACGTTATTCTGGCGCGCTTCACCTCAATTCCGACTCCTATTCCTAATACCAACATCGAGCTAGTCTTTCCTTTCCTAGCTCTTTTCGCAGCCATTTATGGTGCTAAAGTCGGTTTTGCGGTCGGTTTCATCGGCCATACCCTATCTGATTTTATTATGTATGGTCAAACCTGGTGGAGTTGGGTTTTGGCTACTGGTGTACTTGGTTTAATTATTGGCCTTGCCTGCAAAAAGCTTGATTTGAAAAATGGTATTTTCGGTATTAAGCAAATTTTGCTATTTAGTATCACTCAAATTATTGCCAATATCATAGCCTGGATAATCGTTGCCCCTATCGGAGACATTATCATCTATAGCGAACCTGTTAACAAGGTATTTGTTCAAGGAATCAGTGCCACCCTCTCAAATGGTATCACCATCTTGATAGTTGGTACGCTTTTATTAAAAGCTTATGCAGGTACCAAAATTAAAAAAGGCAGTTTACGTAAAGAAGATTAGAAAGACTTAGGCATGACTAAACCTATTATTACTTTTAAAAACTTTTCATTTAAATATGACAGCCAGGCATTCCCGACGCTACAAGACATTAATTTAACTATTAATCGCGGTGAAAAAATATTGATTGCGGGACCATCTGGTAGTGGCAAGTCAACTATTGGCCGCTGCATCAATGGCTTGATTCCTAATATTGATACAGGAACGATTACAGGCGAATGCTTGATTAATGGCAAAAATATCAAGGAGACCGACCTCTTTGACCTCTCATTTACTACATCGACTATCTTGCAGGATACTGACAGTCAATTCATTGGTTTAACTGTCGGTGAAGATATCGCCTTTGCACTAGAAAATGATTGTCGTCCGCAAAACAAGATTAGACAAACTGTTCACCGCTGGGCTGACAAGCTAGAGATCAGCGATTTATTAAAGCAAGCACCGCAAAGCCTGTCTGGCGGACAAAAACAAACCGTAGCCCTTGCTGGCGTCTTGATTGATGAATCACCTATTATGCTATTTGACGAGCCCTTAGCCAACTTAGATCCCGCTTCAGGGATGAAAACGATGGCGTTAATCGATCAAATTCAAAAGGAATTAAACGCCACAGTAATTATTATTGAACACCGTTTAGAAGAAGTGCTCAGCCAACCGATCGACCGCGTCGTTTTAGTCAATGATGGCAAAATTATCGCCGATAAATCACCTAACGACCTGCTTCATCAAAACAAGTTAGAAGACATCGGTGTAAGAAGTCCACTTTATCTAACTGCTTTAACCAAAGCAGGCGTTGACTTGGATGCCATTCCTGATCTCACCTCAATAAAAGCTCTACCTGATGACGAAAAAATTGGACAAAAATTACAAAAATGGGCAGATGATGCTTCTTTGACTTCTAAAAAAGAAGAAAAACAGCCCCTGCTCGAATTAAAAGGCGTAGGACACCGCTATAACCATTTACAAGTTAATCCACTGCGCGACGTTACAGCTACCATCAACAAGGGAGATTTCGTTTCCATCGTAGGACAAAATGGTGCAGGCAAAACTACGCTTTGTCGCCTGATCTGTGGCTTTATTCCTAATGAAGGTAAAATCTTATTTGATGACGACGACCTATCGCAATATTCTATTAAACAAATTTCTGAAAAAATTGGTTATGTCATGCAGGATCCTAATCAGATGATCTCGCAAAAAATGATTTTTGATGAAGTTGCTTTGGGTTTATGCCTACGTGGTTACAGCAAAGATGAAATCAAGGATAAGGTTTTTAAGACTTTGAAAATTTGCGGTCTTTACCCTTACCGTCATTGGCCAATTTCTGCTTTGAGTTTTGGTCAAAAAAAGCGTGTGACCATCGCCGCTATTTTGGTTCTAGAGCCTGATATCATCATCCTAGATGAGCCAACCGCTGGTCAAGATTGGAAGACCTATACAGAGATCATGAGCTTTTTAAAGAAGTTGAATGAACAAGGCAAGACGATCATGATCATTACCCATGACATGTACCTGATGATGGAATACACTAATCGCTCATTGGCTTTTGCCGATGGTAAACTAATTGCGGATACCGAACCGATTAGATTATTAACCGAAAAAAGTTTAATTAAAAAGGCTTCTCTTAAACGAACTAGTCTCTATGACTTGGCTCATAAATATAATTTAAGAGATCCTAATTACTTTGTCCGCGCTTATGTCGATTCAGAAAGGACCAGTCAAAATGCATGATCAAAACCAGATTCTAGGCTACCAGCCCGGCACCAGCTTTATCTATCAACTAAACGCGACTACTAAGCTAATCTTCATGTTGCTGGTCTCGGCGGCTTGTATGATCACTTATGATACACGCTTCTTACTCGCAATTTGTGTTTTCTCGATCATTTTATTTAAAGAAGCACAAATTAAATGGTCACAAATTTCCTTTATCGTGAAATTTATTGTTGCCTTCATGATTTTAAATTTGATCTTTGTTTATCTTTTTCAACCAACTTATGGTCAAGAAATATATCATTCACGTAGCATCATCATTCATGCTGGCTACTTCACTCTCACGATCCAGGAAGTCTTCTATTTATTCAACTTGCTACTAAAATATATCTGCTCAATTCCGATCGTCTTATTATTCTTGTTGACGACCAATCCGAGTCAATTCGCCGCTAGTTTGAATAAAATTGGCATTAGCTACAAGATCTCTTACGCAGTGGCGCTGGCTTTACGTTATATTCCTGACATTCAGAATTCATATTGGGCTATCTCTGCTGCTCAGCAAACTCGAGGCAACGAATTGTCAAAGAAAGCTAAGTTATCGCAGCGAATCAAAGGAACTTTAAACATCATTATGCCGCTTATTTTCTCTAGTCTGGAGAGAATCGATACCATCAGTACCGCCATGCAGCTACGTCGCTTTGGTTCTAAGAAGAAAAGAACCTGGTATGTAGCTCAATCATTTAAGAAAGAAGATTATTGGGTGATGGGATTGTCAGTCTTATCTATTTTAATCGTGATTTTGCTCTGGCAATTGAATCATGGCCGCTTTTATAATCCATTTATGTAGCAAAAAGCTCTATCGCTTTTTGACGAAAAATAATTCTAATAAGGTTATTACTTCTAATTAATCGGAAATGAAAGGACCATAAGGTAAAATGAGAAAAGTTGTTCTATTTATTGCAATGAGTCTTGACGGATATATTGCAGATAGTAATGGTGGTGTTGAATGACTAAAGGGACAAGGTAATGATAACGAAAATATAGATACCTATTCTGAATTTACCCAAAATATAGATACAATTTTAATGGGCTGGAACACATATCATTAAATTGTTACAGAGCTTTCTCCGACAAAATGGATATATAGCGATTTTACTACTTATGTGATTACACACAATAAGAGTAATTCTAACAAGCAAATTATTTTTACAGATGTAAACCCTATAGATTTATTGGAAAAATTAAAGCAACAAGATGGCAAAGATATTTGGATTTGCGGTGGAGCTAATCTTGTTCAACAGATAATGCGTGCAGATTTAATTGACAGATATTACATTTCCATTATTCCAACACTTTTGGGGAAAGGTATTAAACTTTTTGGAGAGTTGCCAAAAGAACAAAAACTATCATTAGTTCGAACACGCAATTATAATGGAATTGTTGAGTTAGTATTATGAACACAGAACCAGACACATAGGTGCAGAGTCATTGAATTTGTGAGAAATCACAGTTCGTTGACTCTATTTTATTTCATTAGGTTTCCTATCAGGCCAGAAAGAACAGATTGACGGCATAACTTAATAAAAAATGTCTGTTAAGAAACAGCTTATTCAGCGCACCTAAAAAGCTGCTTATTGCCTAAATTTGGACAACAAGCAGCTTAAAATTTTGGAATATTATCGTGTCAGGCTCTTAACTTAATGACATTGATTTTGCATTAGTCCTTTTTATGTTTTTTCTTTTTATCATCGTCATCAATCGTGACAACTTCAGGCTTCTTAGGAATTGGCGGTGTAATAACTTCATAGTTACGCAACCGTCGTTCTAAATAATCATCTAATCGCTGCGTGATCTCTTCATGCACTATAATCGCCATTACACTCACCCACCTTTACTACATTATATATTAGAAATGTAAGTTAAATAAAGTGATAACCAGATAAGTCATACCGCTGGCAATTACGGGACCGGCAGCCACGCCCTTAAATACTACTACGCCGATGATCGTTCCTAAAACCAAGGCGACAGTTACTTGTGGCACGGCGGCTAACTGATCAACGCCATATCTTGACAAAATAGCTACAGCAATCCCGGCTAAGATAGCGATCCACCCTGCTGGCGATTTGAAAGTATTGATCAAATCCTTAAAACCAATCTGCCCTGTCGCAATTGGAATCAAGATTGCCACTGAAATAACGGTGACGCCCCAATTGATACCTTTGGCTTGAATCACTGGCAGCCACTTGCTGGCAAACGGAATTAACTTTAACGCCATCACTACGCCTGTAGCGATGATCAATGACATGTTTTTACCAACCAGGGCGACAACTAATACTAATGCTAAAAATAGCCAACTCTCCATATTTTTCCCCTTCATTTTATCTATCTTTCATTTAAATCTACACAAGAAAAAAGTTAGTGAAGCTGACTCACTAACTTTCAATTAGAATATTTTCATTATAACTAAATCTGCTTAAAAATAGAATTATTTTTTCTCAAGTCAAAATAAGTGAAAACTTATTATTAAAATGTCATAATAAAGATACTCAGACAAATATATGTATACGCATAGCCTATCTACCAAGATAGGCTCGTTTTTGTATAAAAAAGACATGCGCCTCAGCACATGTCTTTCAACAGAATCAATTTTTAGTCTTTTACTTCTTTAATAGCATCAATAATTGTACCATCACGGTATTCAACTAAAGCTACAGTCCGGTCAGTATATTCAAGTGGCTTTGGTACACCAACTTGCTTTTCTGCCGTCTTTTGCAAATCATGAATGTCCAAAATATTAAGTCCAGGCACATTCTTAAATGCATCAATCAAGTCCTTGCGGGCTGGGTTAATTGCAATGCCTCGTTCAGTAACCAATACATCGATTGATGAACCTGGTGTAACGATAGTTTCAACACTAGGTACAACAGTAGCATTTCTACCACGAACAAGTGGAGCAGTAATAATGGTCATCTTAGCACCTGCGGCAGCATCTTGGTGACCACCAACGGCACCACGAATTACACCATCAGAACCAGTCATGACGTTAACATTGAAGTTAGTATCAATTTGCAATGCGGACAAAATAGAAACATCAAGGTTATTAACAACCGCACCCTTGTTATGAGGATCGGCATACCATGAAGCATCAATTTCTTGTTGGTTCTTGTTATTAGCCATAGATTGAGCAGCACCCTTATCAAAGTCCTGAACATCCATTACTTTTCTAACAAGACCTTCTTCAAGCAAATCAGTAGTTGGCTTAGTAATACCACCCAAAGCAAATGAAGCAGTAATACCGTCCTTAATCATGCTTTGACGAAGGTAACGAGTAACAGCTAATGCGGCACCACCTGAACCGGTTTGGAAACTGAAGCCTTGCTTGTAGTATGGTGAGTTAACAATAACTTGGTTAACCATTTGCGCAATCTTAAGTTCCTTAGGATCCTTGGTAAAACGAGTAGCACCTGAACCGATCTTGTCAGGGTCACCTACTTTATCAACCTTGACTACGTAGTCAACTTGGTCTTGCTTGATTGAAGCTGGGGTATTTGGATAATCAACAATATTGTCAGTTAAAAGAACAACTTTGTTAGCATATTGAGCATCCATTAAGGCATAACCTAATGAACCAAAGACAGCATCCCCATCTTGACCATTAGCGTTACCTGCAGGATCAGAAACAGGCACACCTAAGAAGGCAACATCGATCTTGATTTCTCCTTCTTCAATTGAACGAGCACGATTACCGTGTGAACGGAAAATCACAGGATTCTTCAAGCCGCCGTGAGAAACGAAGTCACCAAGTGAACCACGCATCCCTGAAGAAGTAATGTTAGTAATGACGCCCTTCTTAATAGCTTCAATTACCTTATCATTCATAACACCAGTTAATGAACTTGGAGCCAAAGTTAAATCCTTGTAACCCATAGCAATGATCTTGTCCATTACCATGTTAAAGATGTAGTCACCATTTCTAAAGTGGTGGTGGAATGAAATAGTCATGCCATCTTTCAAGTTGTTCTTGATTACGTCATCAAGAGAAGCAACGACCTTATCTTGACCAGTAGTTACGCGAACCTTTGGAGCTACACGCTTTACTTCTGGATGACCAATTTCAGTAGTTTCAAATGGCTTTAAATCCATCTTATTCATTAAATCGTCTGGTAATTCGCGTTTTACTTTATTCTCCAATGTAGTTACCTTCTTCATCAATCAAGTTAGAAGCTTTTGCAGTTTCAAGTACACGAGTTGCTTTTTCTACAACTGGCTTATCGACCATCTTACCGTTAAGTGAGATAACGCCGCTACCCTTAGCCTTGGCTTCACGAATAGCATTTTCAACATTTTTAGCTTGTTCAATTTCTTCTTTAGTTGGATTGAAGACCTTGTTAACCATCGCAATTTGACGTGGGTTAACCAAACTCTTACCGTCATAACCCAATTCGTGGATGTAATTAGTTTCACGATAGAAGCCTTCGGTATCCTTCATGTTAGAAAAGACAGTATCAAAGGCATAAACGTCGGCGGCGCGAGCTGCTTGCAATACCATATTACGTGCAAATTCAAGTTCACGACCATCTGGGTAACGGTGAGTGTGCATATCAGCAGTGTAATCTTCACCAGATACAGCAAGTCCCATCATCAATGGTGTAGCTGTCGCAATTTCTGGAGCATTCAAAACACCCTTGGCACTTTCAATGGCAGCCATGACACCGATTGAACCTTTTTCAATGCCATATTCATCTTCCCAGTGTTCAATGTCCTTGACCAACTTTTGAATCATTGCTGCTGATTCGGTCTTTGGCAAACGGATAACATCAACGCCGGCCTTAACCATGGCACGAACATCTTCATCATAAAATGGCGTGTCTTGACCATTTACTCTAACTACGATTTCGCTACCGCCAAAATCAACAGTCTTAATTGCTTCGTAAACAAGCATTCTAGCTGCGTCTTTTTCAGTCAAAGATACTGAGTCTTCTAAGTCGAGCATGATTGAATCAGCGCCATAAATGCCGGCATCTTTGATCATGGCAGGGTTATTACCAGGAACGAACATCATGGTTCTACGTAAACGATTTTTAACGTAAGTCATTTAAAGCACCTCCAAGTCAGGCTTATCTTGTGTTTCAGTAGCACGTTGAGCAGCTGCTAAAGTACGAGCCTTAATCACACAATCAAGCGCACCCTTGTCAGTTGCCTTAACCTTGGCATTTTCTAAACCGTACTTCTTCAAAGTCTCGGTGATCACCTTTTCAATTTGATCACCATATGCCTTTTTAACTTCAGATTCCAAATCGATTTCAATACCGTTAGAACCTTTAGAGATCATGATTTGAATATCAGAACTTTCGAGGGTTCCTGCTACGGCAGTAGTTTTAATTTCCATCAATATTCATTCCTTTCTCAATTCTCGATTGCAATTCACTCATATTTTGCTTAATAAACTCATAGGTAGATTCGGGTACAAACTTGTTGATCTTTGCCAAATCTCCATCCTTGATCCATTGTCTTACCTGAGTAGCAGTCACAATTTGTCCTGACTTTTCTAGGCGCTTAACAGTAATCACTTCAATATCAGGACCAAGCTCATGAGCTAAACTAACATTATAAAAGTGCGTCGTACGTGAAATAGGTTCTTGACCGATATAACGACGGGCAATGTTCAAAGCGGGTGCAATTTTATTCTTGAACACTGCAGCATCGACTGAGGTTTGGACGTCAATCAATTCATCAGGTGATTTTAAGAAATAAGCTGGGAATGTTGCTGGAGAAACCATGTAATCGCCACCTGAAACAACTTTTACATTAGCAAATTGCTTGGTCCCTTCCTGCACCAGCTTCATTCTTTCGTTAAAATTGAACAAGGAAACATCATTAGCTACCACAAAAACATAGACTAAATCATTTTCTTCACTTGCCATCTTAACTAAGTGTTGATGACCCAAGGTAAAAGGATTGGCATTCATCACAATCGCTGCGATCTTCTTATCAGCTTGATCTTCTACCTTTGGCAAATCACTCAAGAAATCATTTACATCTGGCATCCCGTTCTCTAAAAAAGCTGCCTCATCTGTCTTAGCCAGCAAATTAAAATGCAAGTGCTCAAAACTAGACGCATACTTGGCTTTAGTAAAAACGAATGAATGGTAAATCTTCTGCTCAGCTAAATACTGGAGCAAGTTGGTAACCACCTTGTTAAAGCGGGCGCCTTGAGTATCTTCATTAATCACGCCCACATACTTCAACACGTTCCCGGCAACGCTGCCTGTACCAACTAGCTTGCCATCCTCATCTACTAAACCAATCGTATGGTCGATTTGATCAACTTCACGTGCACTAAAATTATGCAGATCTAAAGATGAAAGCAAATTCTCCCACTTTTGACGAGTTGCGGCATCACTTAAAAACAAATCAACTACTTTATCCATTGATATGCCACCTTACTATTATCAAAGAGCAAGTAATCTTTTTCACAAAGAATAGTTTACTCTTGCCGTTTTAATATTTCAAATTTGTGCTTAATTTTTTAAATTTTGCAAAAATTCACTAATAATCTGATGAACTTTTGCTGGTTGTTCTGCCTGAGGCAAGTGCCCACATTCCGGAACAATTGCGGTTTCAACCTTCTCATTCAGGAATTTAATTGCCTTCGTAAAATCAGGATTAAAGAATGGTGATTTTTCACCAGCAATTACCAGCATCGGAACTGGACTATCCATAATCATATCGCGCCAATCTTGTTCCGCATGCTCTACCAAGCAATTGTAGTTTTCCTCAGGATTATAAGGAAAAGCTTGATATTCATTCTTGGCATCTTGGAACATTTTTTCATCAATATGATGGTAAAAAGCCTTGCCAAAATCGAATTTTAACATTTCTGGATAATTATCCCAGGTTAACTCCTTAAAGCCATATTGCCAGGTCTTGTCGGCGATCATCTTAGGTGATTGATCTAGATCAACCATCGCCTTAAGCCTGCCCTTACCATAAATGGACAAGTAGGCCCAGATGTTGGCCGCACCCATGGAATTACCGATAGCAACAACATCGTGCAAATCCAGCTCTTCCATCAATTCTTCCAGGTCAACGGCATGACGACTGATTCGCTGACCGCGGTAGGTGCGCTCGGATTGTCCTTGATTGCGCGGATCAAGCATGACGAAGCGATAACGATCATTAAAAAGTGCAATTAGGTCTTGCCACATTTGACTAGAACCACCGATACCGGGGATGCCTAATAAAACAGAGCGATCTTTTTCCCCTGTATCGCTGTAATGCAGCATGACATCATCATTTGTTTTAAATTTCATTTTGATCCTTCTTTGTATTCTTAGTTTTAACCTTATTATTACACAAAAAAGCAACCTGGTTTCCCAGATTGCCTTTTTCTACCAAACACCGATAATCTTCATCCAAAGTGAACCTACAATACCAAAGATCAGCATGTAGAGAATACCCAAGATGAAATTCATCTTCCACCATTCTTTTTGCTTAACGTAGCCTGTCGTAGCCAAAATTGAAGCAGGACCGTTAGCATAGTGAGTAGTTGAAGCGTTAATTACACCAGTAAATGCTAACAGCATAGCTGAAAGGCCAAGCGGTGCACCCATTGCAGTAGCTACAGTTAAGAATGGCAAATAAAGAGCTGTCATGTGAGCTGTACCACTAGCAAAGAAGTAGTGAGTGTAGAACATTAACAAAATAAGTACTACTAAAACAAGGCCCCAGCTGATGCCGTGAACTTCGTTTTGAATAAACTTGGTGAACCAATCGATAAAGCCGTAAGAAATCAACTTACCGGCCATGAAGATCAAGATTGAAAGCCAAATCAAAATGTTCCAAGCACCAGTTTCATGCAAGGCATCTTCCATGCTTAACACACCAGTAATTAATAAAAGCGTTACTGCTAAAAATGCAACAAAGGCTGAGTTAAGTTGTGGAATCTTGAAGAATCCTGAAAGAACCCAAAGTAAAATAGCTAAAGAAAAGACAATTGCCATGATCTTTTCAGGTTCGGACATTGGACCCATCTCTTTTAATTTGCCATCAGCCCAATTTTTAGCATTAGGAGTTTCCTTAATCTCAGGTGGATACATCTTGTAAATTACAATTGGAATAATCAATGTAGCCACGATTACTGGAACTAAGCCTGCCCAGAACCAGCTAATCCAGCTCATTTGATAGCCCTTTTGTGCGGCCATCTGTTGAGCAACCAAGTTAGGAGCAGCACCGGTAATAAATAGTGCTGTTGATAAAATATTAGCGTGAAAGGCGGTGAAGTCTAAGTATGCACCGATCTTCTTTCTTGAAGGATCGTGAGGATTAGACTTGTAACTCTTGGAAATAGATTCAACTACAGGCCAAGTTACCCCACCAGTACGAGCACTGTTAGATGGAATAAGCGCACCCATGATTAATTCCAAGCCGGTAACGGCATAACCGATACCAATTGATCGCTTACCGAACTTTTTAATCATTAAGTAAGCTACACGGTTACCTAAACCGGTCTTGCTAATACCATGAGCCATGATAAAGGCCATAGCGATTAGCCAAGCAGCAGAGTTGCCAAAAGAACTCAAAATACCAGTTTGTACTACCACGCCCTTGGAATTAACTATGTCTTTAACTGGAGCTAAGCCAACTAAGACAGTTACTACCATTCCGAGCAATGTTGTACCACCAATTGGCAATGGCTTTGTGATACATCCCACAATCGTTGCAACAAAGATTGCAAACATTTCCCAGGCTTGAAGTGATAAACCACTTGGTCGCCATGGTGTGATCAACCACAGCACTATACCTACTACTAAAGGCCAAATGAAGCCTTTATAATTTACCTTCTCTAAATTTTTCATTTTTCTCCCCTGATGAGTATTCAATAAAAAAATCAATTCAAAAATGAATTTTTTCACATAGTATTATATACCTTTCAAGGGAAATTTAAACTATTTTAAAAAGAAAGTTATTTTTTATGTTTTTTAAAATAAAAAACAAGTGCATTTCTGCACTTGTTCGCTTGTCTTAGCAAACATTAGTTTGATAAAATTATATCTGCAAAAAAGTTAAATTAGCGGTGGTACTTCTTTTAGAAAGAAGTTGATGCTTATGGTGTAAATCATTTTGCTCATATTCTAAAGAAAGGAGGACCAATTTTACTTGATGAATCTTCTTGTATTCATCCTTGGTGTAACATTTTTCTTATGTTGCCTGGCATCGGAGCTTGTATATCTAATCACCCAGACTATTCGATTAGTTATTCTAATTCGAACATTAAAAAAATAGCAAAATTAAAAACCGCTTCAATAGCTTTTGGAAGAAGTTTAGCGGTTTTTAATTAATCCTAAACAGTACCACCGTTTTTTAACGGTTTTGCACTAAAGAGGTGCGGCAGTCGTAATGCCGGCCTCTATTTTCATTTCTAATTATATCACATTAGCCAATATTATCCCAAGGCTTCAAGTCTACTGCTGGACCTTCTGCAAGTTCAACTTGCTCCTTAGTCAAAAATTCTTTTCTAACTACGACATCATAAACATAGTCTTCAAACCATGGTTGACTCATTTCGTAAAAGCCCTTGTGACCAAACTTGTCACCCCATGAATTTTCAACCTTCCACTTGCGAATGTGGCCGTGATCTTCATCAACACCGACTAAGGTCATATCGTGAGTAGCAAAACCTTCGCCAGTCGCTAAACGATCAGCCTTGCTCATCTTGGTATCAACACCAAATAATTTATCGGTTTGGTAAAGTTCGGTATCAAGATAACCAGTCTTTCTTTCCATTTGCTTTAAAACGTCGTTACCAAAGATTACGGCATCCCCAGATTTAAGTTGTGCTACAGCAGCTTGAGCCAAGTATTCAATTGGCACATTCAAAAACTTAATTTGATCACCGCCATCAACATTGTCATAAAGTGGCATATGGTAAAGCTTGTTAAATTCGTGGTTAGGACAGTTTGATAAAACTACATAATCATCAAACTTAAAGTCCTTGAAATACTTTTGTACGAATTCACGTGGAGTTAAGTCTCTTTCCAAGTGATATTTTTTGTCGTCATCGCGGTATTCCAAGTCAAACTTCTTTGGTGGTTCGCCTAAGGCAACAGATACCATGCGGTAAACTTCATTCAAAAAGTGCTTCTTAGCCTTTTCAATTTCATCTTGTGAACTGCCTTCACTCACTAATTTACGTAAAGCAATAGCATCTTTTCTTTCCTTACGTGCTAAAGAATCGATCAAACCAGTAGTATTGTTGGAGTTAAAACTTTCAGGCATTGCGTATGAAGGTACAACACCATATTTTTTAACTAGGTTGATGGCCATGCTCCAAAGGCCGCCATCTTCACCAGCAAAAGCTAACCATGATTGCACTTCGCGGTCGTTAAGTGGCTTATCAGCCAAACGGATCATTGCATCATAAAAGGCATTTGCACGTTCAATCTTATCCCAGAAAAAGTTATAAGCTTGTGAGAAAGTGAAATCTTTTACTTTGTTTTGCTTGCCAAAGTAATGACGCAAAACATTCAATGTGGCAAATTCCCAGCAACGACCAGAATGCTTTTGGTCAGTTACGCCACCTACATCAAGTTCAGTTGAAAAAACATGGTTTAAACGTTCTGAAACGCGATCGTTAAAGGATGCTTCAAGTAATCCGCTACGACGAGCAGCACGTGAAGCAACTTGATTTTTGCTATTAGTATTGAAATCGGCAGAAAAGTCTGCGATCTCTTGATCAGAAATAACTGTCATATCCTACCTCGTCAGTCTCTAATTTCTTATTAATTCTTTAATCATAATAATACCTTCTTTTGTATTATCTAGCAAGCAAAAAAAGGCGTTCAATGAACGCCTTTTTCTTAATATATCTATATCAATTAAAGTTCAATACCTGATAAAACTTCTTGCATTTTATCAGCTGAGTTGAGCATCTTAGCCTTTTCAGCATCTGAAAGCTTGGTTTCGATTACTTGTTCAATACCTTCACCGTTGATAACAGTTGGAGTACCTAAGTACAAGTCGTGCTTAATGCCATATTCGCCGTTAATTGGTGCTGATAATGGCAAGCAGATTGAACGGTTGTCCAAGATGGCACTAACGATTTGGGTAAGCATCATTGCAACACCATAGAATGTAGCACCCTTGTTAGCGATGATCTTGCCGCCCTTCTTGCGGACGTCAGTTTCAATTTCACTTAAAACATTGTCATTAATTTCTGCATAGTCGCGAAGCGGCTTGCCATCAACAGTTGTTTCATCAAAGTTTTCAAAACTAGTATCACCATGTTCACCAAGAACCATTGAGTTAACCTTGGCAACTGGAACATTAAGCTTCTTAGCAAGTTCAACGCGAAGACGCATTGAATCAAGTGAAGTACCAGTACCAATTACACGGTTCTTAGGGAAGCCTGATAACTTTTGAGTTAAAGTAGTTAAGATATCTACTGGGTTTGCGGAAACAACGAATACACCCTTAAATCCTGATTCAACAACGGGTTCTACAATGCTCTTTAAAATCTTAACGTTCTTAGCAACCAAATCAAGTCTAGTTTCACCAGGTTTTCTAGGAACACCAGCAGTAATTACACAAACGTCAGCATCTTTAGCATCACTGTATTCAGCTGGATGGATATCAGTTTGACCCATAAATGGAGTAATATCTTCAAGGTCCATTGAGTCACCAACTGGACGATCCTTAGCTACATCGCAAATTGCCAATTCATCAACAGTAGCGTTTTGCAATAAGTCATTTGCAAAAGTTGAACCTACGGCACCATCACCAACAAGAAATACTTTTCTACTCATAAGTTATATTAGTCCTTTCATAAACGTAATTTTCTACATATTCCATTATACACTAAGCGCTTACATTAGACACTATTTATTAATTAATTACGTTAATATTGTGCTTTTCTTAACAAATATATTGAAAAAAAGACAACTCTCATTGTCTCTTTTTCGGTTAGATTTATTTGTGTTCTCTAGCGTATTTAGCCATTTGAATACCAGCTTGGCGACCAAAGATAACCGTTTCAGCAACTGAGTTACCACCAATACGGTTGTTGCCGTGAAGTCCGCCAGAAACTTCACCAGCTGCATAAAGACCTTTAATTACGTTACCGTTGGTATCCAATACTTGAGTTTCGGTGTTGATATGAATTCCGCCCATAGTGTAGTGAATAGCTGGGTGAATGTGAATAGCGTAGTATGGTCCAAGGTTTAATTCACGATCCATACCAGTAGTTCTGCCAAATTCCTTATCCTTGTGGTTTTCAACGGCCTTGTTCCACTCATCTACTGTGGCAGCTAAGTTTTCTGGATCAACATCAATTTCCTTAGCTAAGTCGGCCAAAGTGCTGCCCTCCTTAACCAAGCCAATGTGGTCATAAAATTCTACAGCTGCAAAATGAGCACGAACACCTGAATCGAAGACCAAGTATGCACCGTCTTCGTTTAAACCAGTAATCGCACTTGAAACAATTTTACGGGTGTTTAATTCGTTAACAAAACGCTTGCCGGCCTTGTTAACCAAAATAGCACCTTCACCACGTAAACCTTCACCGATTAAGTAAACGTGTGGGTTATCAGTATCTGCAGTTGGGTGAACTTGAATAAAGTTCATTTGCATCAATTGCGCACCAATTTCTTTAGCAAGCTTAATCCCATCGCCAGTAGCACCTGGTTGGTTGGTAGTCTTGTAGTCAACTAAATCTGGACGATACTTCTTGATGATTTCTTTAGAAGCGCCAAAGCCACCAGTAGCAAGCAAAACTGCCTTAGCCTTAATTGTTTTAACGCCTTTATCAGTTTCAACTTCTACGCCGTTAACATTGCCATTCTTGTCTTGCAACAATTTAGTTACTTTAGCACCAGTAAAGATGTCTACACCGGCCTTTTTAACTTGGTTAGTTAAACGTGAAGTCAAATAGAAACCAACTGGTTCCATTGAACCTGGACGGTGAGCTCTCTTTACGCTCATCCCACCGGTAATGGTTAAATCAGTCAAACGAACGCCATATTTCATTAACCAGCTAATTGCAATAGCAGAGTGGTTAACAAAGTACTTAAGCATTGCACGGTCGTTTAATAAACCGCCACCCTTTAAAGTTTCTTCGTAAAAGTCACGGTTGTTGTCAATGATTCCTTCATCAAGTTGAACCAATGATTCAGATGCGTTCATACCACTAGAAGCACGACTAGTGTTACCACCAATTTTACCGTTCTTTTCCAAAATAACAACATTCAAACCAAGTTCACGAGCTTGAAGTGCTGCTGTTAAACCAGTACCACCTGAACCAACAATTATTGCATCATATTTATTTTTTAATTCTTTATTATTTGGCATAATATCCCCTATTATTCTTCTGGAGTGGACTTGTCGACATTAGTCATCTTCATGTAGTCCATCCATTCATCGTATTGCTCTTCGGTAACCTTGCCGCTCTTTAAGGCAGCTTCTTTCAAAGTAGTGCCCTCTTTTTGTGCAGCTTGGGCAATTTTAGCAGCAGCATGGTACCCAATGTGTGGTGATAAAGCAGTAACTGTCATAAGTGAATTTTCAAGCAATTCATCCATACGCTCTTCGTTAACAGTTAAGCCATGTATCATTTTATCAGCAAAACCAGTAATTGTACCAGTTAATATATCACAAGAATCAAGGAATGAAGCAATCATGACAGTCTTAAAGACGTTCATTTCAAAGTTACCTTGACTTGCAGCAAAAGTAATCGTGGTATCATTACCAAATACTTTAGCAGCAGCCATAGTTACAGCTTCGGCTTGAGTTGGGTTTACCTTACCTGGCATGATACTTGAACCTGGTTCGTTAGCAGGAATATTTAATTCACCGTAACCAGCTCTTGGACCTGATGCCAAGAATCTGATATCTTGAGCAATCTTAAACATGTCGGCTGCGAGCGTCTTAAGTGCACCATGCATTACATCAAGACCTGAGTGGTGTGCCAAGCCCCAGAACTTGTTGGTCTTAACCTTGAATTCATGACCATAAACTTCTGATAATTTACCGGCGATCTTTTCAGTCATGCCTGGTGCAGCGTTAAGTCCGGTACCTACAGCAGTACCACCGATAGCCAATTCATAAAGAGTTGGCTTCAATTCTTGAATGTATGAAAGATCATGTTTCAATGCGGAAATGTAGCCAGATAATTCTTGACCAAAAGTAAGTGGAGTTGCATCTTGCAAGTGAGTACGACCAACCTTAACAGTTTTCCAGTACTTCTTTTCCTTAACTACTAATTCATCAATTAAATGCTTGATAGCGGGTTCAAGCTTGTCTAAGGCTTCAACAGCAACGATATTCATAGTAGTTGGATAAGTATCATTAGATGATTGACCACGGTTAACATCATCGTTAGGCAAAATACCTAAACCTGGGTGAAGCTTGTTGGCCAAGTTAGCCACTACTTCGTTAACGTTCATGTTACTTTGAGTACCTGAACCAGTTTGAAGTACGTGTAATGGGAAGTCTTTTCTTAAATCTTCATCATTCAAAGCCAAAAGATGATCAATTGCATCTTCAATTGCTTCACCTTTTTCTTTAGGTTCATCCCCAACCTCAACGTTTGATTCAGCTGCCGCCTTCTTCAAATGCAAAAAGGCACGGATGATTTGAATTGGCATTAATTCACCGCTTGGGAAGTTATTGCGACTTCTTTCTGTTTGTGGACCCCACAAAGCATCCTTAGGAATTTTTACAGGGCCAATAGTATCACTTTCAATACGATATTCTTCTTCGCTCATTATTTTTCCTCCTTACATAAGCATAAGGTTTTTGTTAGTTTTCAATCACCTTTTATGATACCTGTAAAGGCTTTCTTTTTCAATTAAAGAAAAAAGATCTAGGATAGCCTAGATCTCATCTTAAAAATTTCTACCTATTTTGATGGTTCATCTTTTTAGCAAAGAAGTCACCAACAATTTGTACAATAAAAATCAAAATGATGACTAAGATAGTGGCAACTAAAGTAACGTCATTGTTGAAACGGTTGTAACCGTATGAAATAGCTGTGTTACCTAAACCACCGGCACCGATGGCACCAGCCATTGCAGTTAAACCAATCAATGAAATGATGGTTACTGTTGAAACGCGGATTAATTCTGAACGTGATTCACGTAAGTAAACATCAAAAATGATATCTGAAACAGTTGCGCCTAAACTTTGAGCAGCCTCTACTTTACCTGTGTCAACACTTTCAAGGGCAACTTGTACCTGACGAGCGTAGAATGGGAAAACACCTAAAGTTAATGGAACTAAGGCTGCCTTCATCCCGATTTGAGTACCAACAATCTTTTGCGTAACAGGTGCAACAAAGGCAAGCAAGATTACAAATGGAATAGCTCTAAAAATTGAAACTATCTTATCGCAAACGTTATACCAGAACTTGTTTGGACGAATACCGTCTTCTTTGGTTACAACAAGCAAAACACCAAAAATAATTCCGAGAATGCCACCGAAGATTGTGGCCCAAAAAGTCATGAATAATGTTTGAAAGATACTAGTTCCCCAGCCAGCGTCTCCGCCCCAGCCGAGTTGTACGACATTTGGACAAACTTTTTCAAACCAACTAATCATCTAAATTCCCCTTTTCATCCAATCTAGTCAAAGTAACGTTTTGCTTCTCCAAGAATTCTCTAGCTTGCTTTTGCTTATCGGCATCCCCTTTAACCAAAACAACCAAAGTACCGATCGCTTCGCCATTTAACAGTTCCACGTTACCATAAAGCATTGAAACCTCTACTCCAATTTGACGGTAAAGTTCAATAATGATGGACTTAGTCACATTGGCAATGCTGTAAACCAGTTGATATACCTCTTCATTTGCTTCTAGTTTGCCAAGGTTCAAGGCCTCTAAAGTTTGAATAGCTTCAAGGCCACCACCAACAAAGCGTTTAGTCAATTCCTTCTTAGGATGCAAGAAGACTTGACGCAAATTGCCTTTTTCAATCATCTTACCGTGTTCCATTACAGCAACCTTATTACAGATCTTCTTAACGGCATCCATTTCGTGGGTGATTAAAACTACAGTCAAACCTAATTGCTTATTGAGTCGCTTCAATAGATCCAAAATTTGTTGTGTATTTTGTGGATCAAGCGCACTAGTAGCTTCATCAGAGATCAAGATATCGGGGTGGTTAGCCAAAGCACGAGCAATAGCTACTCTTTGTTGCTGACCACCTGATAATTCAACTGGATAAAAGTTAGCCTTATCTTTCAAATCAACTAAATCAAGCAATTCTAATGAACGTTTTTCTAATTCTTCATCGGAAAGTTTTGCATGCTTTAATGCAAAAGCAACATTTTCTAAAACCGTTGTTTCATTTAATAGGTTGAAGCCTTGGAAAATCATGCCGATTTTTCGACGTTCCAGTTGCAATTGTTTATTAGAAATAACTTGTTTGCCCTCTTTAACAAAATCGACATCGTTGACCTTGATATTACCCTTGCTAGGATGTTGCAGGAGGTTAATCGTTCTAACCAAGGTTGACTTACCGGCACCAGAGAAGCCGACAACTCCATAAATATCGCCTTTTTCAACGTGCAAAGTTACATCGCTAACTGCTTTGACAACTTTACCCTTTTTTTGAGGAAAATCTATATCAATATGATCTAATTGAATAATGCTCATTCTAACCCCTCCTACTTAATCTTGATATCCCAAGCAGCAATTTGTGAATTACCGTAGTAGTGCTTAGTTATCTTCTTTGTCTTTTCGGTTTGGTAGGCCTTAACCACATCTTTGTAAAGTCGGTTGTTTTCTTGACCCTTCTTAGCACAAATGATGTTGATCCATTGCTTAGAATCTTTGTTAACTGGTTCAACGTAAATAGTTTGCTTATCGCCTAAACCAGCTGGACCAGCATAGTCGTTGTTAACTACTGAAGCATCAACTGAGTTGATTACTCGACCAGTTTGTTCAGCACCAACTTCCTTTAACTTAAGGTTGCGTGGGTTCTTAGTGATATCGGCTACAGTAACAAGTGTCTTGCCCTTTCTTAAACCGATTAAGCCAGCGTTTTTAAGAACAAACAATGCTCTTGATTCATTAGTTGCATCATTTGGAATGGCAATAGTTGCACCATCTGGCAATTGAGACAACTTCTTGTATTTCTTAGAGTACAAACGAATTGGTGCAATATAAGTTTTACCGATTGGAACTACACCACCACCATTTGACTTGTTCCATGCTTTAAGGAAGGCGTAGTGTTGGAAAGCATTCAAATCAACATCGCCAGATTTCAAAGCCTTGTTTGGCTGGTTGTAATCAGTAAAATTCTTTATCTTAATCGTAATACCATATTTATCTTTAGCCGTTTGAGCAACGCTCTTCCAAATAGCTGCATCTTGTTTACTTTGTGAGACAACACCAACTGTTACAGTCTTGGCTTGGGTTTTACTTGGAATTCCTGGTCCAAAACTAAACCAACCAGCAATTAAGATTAAAACGCCGATAATTGTCCAAATAATTGTATTTCTCCGTCTACGCTTACGCATGTAACTCAACTCCTAATAATGAAAATAAAAAAGCATTCATCCTAAAAGGACGAATGCTCGTGTTACCACCTTTAATTCATTTATCACTCACGCGATAAATCTCATTAGCTATCAAATTAATAGCCTGCACTGTTAACGGGTACAAATCCGCTGATAGCTAAATATCACTATCAGTCATCGTTCCAAGCCCATATTCGCTAGAGCCTATTTGCTAACTTTCACCACCACGTTAGCTCTCTTTATAAATAGGAAACTAGTTACTCAGCTCTTCAAGATGTTTGATTAATAATTTGTTATAAATAAGTTATCATCATTTTTTAATCTAGTCAACATATTTTTAATTATTCTTCTGAGTAAGCGGTTTTATTTTATAATGTGATTATATCTTATAATTTAATAATTGCCGTAAATTGCAATAATAAATTGAACACTTACGCTGTTTGATAGATTTTATCTAAT
>NZ_PCYT01000149.1:0-1189 GCF_002553735.1 Lactobacillus sp. UMNPBX17 | reverse complement strand
TCGCCGATTGTAAAATTAAATTGAACACTTGATAAAAAATAAAAAGTCCATTCGGACCTGTTTGATAGAATGTAGTTACCACACAACATTTAGAAACGAGGTCAAAATGGACTCTTTACATTCTACCATGAATCAGCACATTAAAGGCAAGCATTTATCATTCGAGGAAAGAGTTATTATTCAATTGCGTTTGAAAGATGGCTATTCTTTGCGTGCCATTGCCCGTGAATTAAACTGTTCCCCTTCTACTATCAGTTATGAGGTTAAGCGCGGTACTGTAGAACTGTATCATGGCAAAGTCAAAAGATATAAGGCTACTCAAGGGCATGATGCATATCAAGCTCATCGTAAAAATTGTGGACGTAAATCAGACTTTCTCAGGAAAACTCAATTCATGCGCTATGTCCACAAACATTTCTTTAAAGACGGCTGGTCGCTTGATGTGTGCAGTAATCGCGCCACCGCTGTTGGCGCATTTAGCAGCAGAGATGTTGTCTGTACTAAGACTCTTTACAATTATGTCGACCAAGGTCTATTAGATATACATAATTACGACTTGCCAGAGAAGCTTAAACGCAATACCAAGCTTCATCGTATTCGCAGAAATAAGAAAAAACTTGGCAGAAGCATTGAAGAACGTCCTAAAGAGATCAATAAACGTAATGAGTTTGGCCATTGGGAATGCGATTTAGTTCTCGGACATAAGAGCAAAGATGATGAGGTGCTGCTAACCTTATCTGAACGTATGAGTCGTGAGTTCTTAATTCTTCGTATTCCTGACAAGACTTCTGTCAGTGTCATGCAGGCCTTTAAAAAACTCCAAAGGCAATACAGCGAACATTGGAATGATATTTTTAAAACCATTACCACTGATAATGGCTCAGAGTTTGCAGATCTTTCAAGTTTAGAAGACGTATCAAATACTTTAGTTTACTATGCTCATCCTTATACATCTTGTGACAAAGGAACAGTTGAAAGACATAATGGACTCATTCGCAGATTTATTCCTAAGGGAGAGGCAATAGACAATTATTCACTACAAGACATCATAGACATTGAAACCTGGTGCAACTCTTTACCAAGAAAGATATTGGCATATCATACACCAGATGAAATCTTTGAAAGAGAATTAGATCTAATCTATCAAGCAGCTTGATTAAAAGTGTTCAATTTATTATTGCAATTTACG
>NZ_PCYT01000148.1:0-1191 GCF_002553735.1 Lactobacillus sp. UMNPBX17 | reverse complement strand
ATAAAGTGATTATTCTTATTGATTTCACTTGATAAAGAAATCAATTTTTTATAATCCTTGTAAGGCATTGCAACATCTATATCGTCATCCCAAGGAATAAATCCATGATGTCGAACAGCACCCAATAACGTACCCGCATCCAGAGTATATTTCAAATCATATTTTTTACAAATTTTATCAAAATACACTAAGGTATCTAATAAGGCTTCTTTTACTTGTTTATTATTGAGCTTTTTTGTTTCCATTCGCTTTATTTCCCTTAACAGCTTCAATTTTTGGATTGAAGAAAAATCCAGCTATAGTCCCTTTATACGTTGTACGAATTCTTAGCATTTTACGATTCGGCGCTTTAGCTAATATTTTAACCGGTTCTACTAAACAACATTTTACTAGCCATTTTGCCAGTTGCGCTTTCGACATTCTATTACGCTCAGTAAAGATTGCATTTCTTCTTGAATAGTAATAACGTTTGATACGATTACTGTTTTCCTCACTTACAATATCAACACCGATATTCTTAGCTATTTTATGCTCAGCAATAGAATCATTTACTAAATACCCTTTATATCCCGCTTGAGATATTCTTAAAGTATATTCAACATCATCTCCCCATATGAAGAAATCTGTAATGGGAAGACCAACTTTTTCAATTACTTTTCTCGGGAAAAGTATTGATACAAATGAAGCAGATTTTATTTGAACTAAGCCTTTTGTTATATTTTGATTCCAATTTGATGAGACTGTCGGAATATTCATTATAGCGGGAGTACCATCTTGCCATACAATATTACTTGCCAAAAATCCTAAATTAGTAACAGAATTGACTTTATCCATTAATTTTTCCAATGCATCATTATTTGGAATAGTGTCATCATCCATTATCCATACAAAATCCGAATCACTATTTTCAATGAATTTTTTTATTCCATTATTAAATCCACCAGCTCCACCTAAGTTTTTATTCAAATGAATTATTTTTAAATTTTTATATTTTTTAGAAAAATCCTTTAAATAAGCTAATGTATCATCTGTAGAATTATTATCGACTACGTATAAATTACTTATCTCATATGTTTGATTTTCAAGCGCTGCTAAACACTCTTTTAGCAACTTCAATCTATTATATGTCACAACAACACAATCGACTGTAGTTTTCGTTTCTTTTTTCATCCTTTTTACCTTTGCTTGTCT
>NZ_PCYT01000147.1:0-1193 GCF_002553735.1 Lactobacillus sp. UMNPBX17 | reverse complement strand
CGAAAATTGCAATTTCAAATTGAACACTTTTGAAAATTAAATTCTGTATATTGAATCTAATCTTCTTTCAAATAGTTCATCTGGAGTATGGTAGCTCAATACTTTTCTAGGTAGATCATTAATCCAGAGCTCAATTGAGAAGATGTCATCCAAGCTATAATTCTTAACATACTCACCTTTAGGAATAAAGCGTCTAATTAAACGATTATGACATTCAACCCCGCCTTTATCACAAGAAGTATAAGGATGAGCATAGTAGACTAAAGTGTTTGAGATATCCTCAAGCTGGGAAAGATCCGCAAATTCAGAACCGTTGTCTGTAGTTACCGTTTTAAAGACTTCATTCCAATGTTCTTGATATTGAGCCTTCAAGTTGTTAAAGGCCGTCATTACGCTGCCAGCTGTCTTGTCAGGAATTGGAACTATCATGAACTTACGGGTCATTCGCTCATACAAGGTCAGCAGAACTTCATCGTCTTTGGTTTTATGCCCTAAGACCAGATCACATTCCCAGTGACCGAACTCTTTGCGCTGATCAATATATTTGGGCCTGTCTTCAATACTGCGGCCAAGTTTCTTTTTATTTGCACGAATACGCTTGGTTTTGGTATTGCGGGTAAGTTTTTCTGGCAGATCAGTATTTTGAATCTGGAGAAGGCCTGAATCTACGTAGCGGTAAAGAGTTCTGGTGCAGACAATCTGATTCCTGGTAAACAGTCCCGTTGCCAGGGAGCGGCCAACACAGGCATCCAAAGACCAGCCAGAGTTAAAGAAATGTTCTTGCACATAATCAATGAAGTGCTTCTTAAGCAGATAGTGCGGCTTACGTCCAGAATTCAAGCGGTGACGATTATAAGCCTCTTGACCAGCTTTAGCGTGATAGCGTTTGACATTGCCGTTATACAAAGTGACAGTACCGCGATCTATTTCATATTTGATCGTACTAGGAGAGCAGTTAAGCTTGCGTGCAATAGCACGCATGGAATAGCCTTCTTTGCGCAAAGTTTGGATTTCAACTCTGTTTTCAAAAGAAAGATGCTTGCCTTTAGTATGAGTGTCTGTGATAGAATGTAATAAGTTCATTTGAATCTCTTTTCTAGAAGTTTTTGTGGTTAATTACATTCTATCAAAGAGTCCAAATGGACTTTTTTTAATATTTGAACGAAGTGTTCAATTTGATTTTACAATCCGCC
>NZ_PCYT01000146.1:0-1194 GCF_002553735.1 Lactobacillus sp. UMNPBX17 | reverse complement strand
TACCAAGAAAAATATTGGCATATCATACACCAGATGAAATTTTTGAAAGAGAATTAGATCGCATCTATCAAGCAGCTTAAGTGTTCAATTTATTATTGCAATTTACGATTATCTTTTTTCGTGTTATTGTTCTTAATACTTAAACATCTTAAATATGAAATTGCCGCCATAACTAAGCAAATGATTCCGATTATTAACATAAAAACCTCTCAAAAATCTATATCTTTATGTCTAATTTTACGCAAAAAAATAATGCCATTCAAATTTGAATAGCATTATTTTTATTTTCTTAGTAAACAATTACGGCATCATTAGTAGAAACATTGTTCCATACGCTTCTAATTTCAGCAGGACGAATGTTAACACATCCATGTGAGCCGCCTTGAAGGTATGCAGTCTTACTCCAATCATTTCTCCAGCTAGCGTCGTGCAAACCACAGCCGCTTAAAGTAAATGGCATCCAGTATTGAACTTTAGATGCGTATTTGGAGCCGTCGTCATTGAAACCGCGTAAAACGCTAGGTGACTCTTTATACATGATGTACCAAACACCCTTTGGAGTTTGGTTGCCTTTTCCACCCTCTAAAGTACCAGTAACTACATCGTTTAAATGAACAACAACGCGTCCTTTGCGAACGACCCATAATTCTTGGTTTTTAATCGAAACGACAACATAATTATTCCCGATACCGTTGTTGCTCTTGCCATAACCATGAGCATAAGTACTGTAGCCATCGCCATAAATGTACTTGCTGCCATCAAGTTCTGTAGTACCATCGATAAATGCCTTTTCTATAGCAGCTTGGGCTTTCTTTACATAAACGCCCCAACCATAGCTTTCGTTAGTTACGGTGACCGTTTTGCCTTTAGCCTTATTGCCTACAGGTACCATAAATTTATAGCTCTTTTTCAACGTTTGGACTTCTTTATTGATGTCATGAAGTTTGTTAGTTAAGTTTTTGACATCAGTGAACTTATACTTACCATCCTTATAAGTAACTTCACTAATTAAGTCTTCAGCTTTTAAGGTGTATTTTTTACCAGCGATATTATAAGTTACAGAAGCGCTTTGCATCTTCTTCAGTTTTTCTTTTGCTTCGCTTAGAGCTGTAGAGTTATAAGTATATTTTTGATTATTAACGCGTGGTGCTAGTTAAATCGTTTTAGTTACTAAAAAAGTCCAATCTTGTTAGA
>NZ_PCYT01000145.1:0-1199 GCF_002553735.1 Lactobacillus sp. UMNPBX17 | reverse complement strand
CACATTGCACGTGCACTTCTAGGAAATCCTAAATTATTATTATTAGATGAACCTACTGATGGCTTAGATGTAGAAATTGCTACTAATATCAGAAATGTAGTTAAGAATTTAGCACAAAATGACATTAGTATTTTGTTAACTAGTCACATGATGTCAGAAGTTGAAGCATTAGCAGATCAAATTGTTTTATTAGGTGCAGGCAAAGTTCACGCAAAAGGTACAGTTCAAGATATTGTGAAATTGTCTAAAGTTAAACGAATTGATAGACCAGCAACACTTGAAGAATCATACCTTGCCTTAGCACCACAACTTAGAAGAGAATAATAAGGGATGAATTAATGAGGTTTTTAAGACTTTTTTGGTTTCAATTTAAGCTGTACATATCTAATCAGTATTTCTTTTGGTTGACAATAACTAGTACAGTTAGTATTTTCGTTTTACAGTACACAATTGCTTACGCTAATCATGGGTTAAATGATCCAATGGTCTGGATAAGAAGTGCAGTATTTGGTTTATGGGCTTCATGTACTACCGCTGCAGGAAGTATAGGATATCAGCGTTTTCAAGGAACACTTCCTTATATTATTAACACGCGCTATGATGAGCGAGCATCCTTGATTGCTCTTCTTTTACCAGCTTCGAGTTATGGCCTGCTTGCTTTTCCTTTGTCATTTCTTTTAGCAAAAATCTTCTCAGTAGCAACGGGCACAATTGATTTAAAATTCATTGGGATAGTTATCTTGCTTTGGATTGCTGCAGCTACAATGGATATTTTAATCGCGGCTTTCTTCACCTTAACTCCTAACGCGTTAGTCTACGAAGCGTTGATTAATATTCCAATTTTACTATTAACAGGATTATTTGGTAATAGAGTGATTTCTCTACCATTGATGGAAGTATCACAATATTTTTTGCCAATGACTATGCCAGTTAGGGTTTTGCTTTATTCAGGGAATATGACCAATATTTTGGCCTATATCTGCAGTATGCTGATCTGGATATTGTTAATTTTAGTTATGGTTAGAAAAATTAATGATTTAGCGCGAGAGAAAGGAACGTTGAAGATAATCTAATGGCAACACAATTTTCCTCACTTTCATTTTTGGCAAATTGGAAAACACGATTTGTTTATTTTTTAATTTTGCCTATTATTAATCTTTTGTTATTGGTATTAATTGATCTACAATACAGCAATCAAT
>NZ_PCYT01000144.1:0-1230 GCF_002553735.1 Lactobacillus sp. UMNPBX17 | reverse complement strand
AAGAGTTGGATTGATCGTCTTTTGGTATCTGAAAGTTAGTTTTTTCCCAGACACTCTTTTTTTACTAAGCAGTAATGTAATCAAGCAAAACAAACATTACATCTTTATTTTCTTTTGGAACACCATGAGCAATTATTTCTTGTGGTGTCTGATGCAAATCATTATTTTCTAATGCATATGCTCCATCATTAATAGCGATCTCTCGCACATTGTCTTCTTTAGGTTCAAAATGGAATTGCAATCCAATTACCTTATTTCCCAGTAAATATCCCTGATTCTTTACTAAATCACTTGAAAATAATAATTTAGCTTCTCTAGGAATTTCACTCATTTGCTGATGCCAATGAAGTGCTGTTAATTTTTCGGGAAGTTCAGTAATTGTATGATTTTGTAAATATACTGGAGCCCAACCGACTTCTTTAGCTGGTGCATCGAGTACCCGATATCCCAATGTTTTAGCAATCTGTTGACTACCAAAACAAATACCTAAAATTGGTTTATGAGCATCAAGCATTTGCTTAATTAACACCCGTTCATTTTCTACCCAATCCAATTCATCGTTAGGACTATTAGGACTTCCTAATATCACCAACAAATCAGTTTCATCAAGCGTAGGTAAAATACCAAAATCTGCTGGATGATAAACAAACATTTCATGGTTATGTTCATGGCACCAATCTTGAATAGATCCAGGGCCCTCATTAGGTGCATGTTGCAATACATTAACGCGCATTTCAATACTTCCTTTAACGTTGATTATCTACACTATAAAAAGCTCGCCAAATTTCTTCCATTCTAGCCAAACGATGCCAGTCGGCTTGCTGACACAATTTGTATAATTCATAAACAGGATCATAATCAATTGTGTTATTTTTGTTTTCCTTCAAATAGGCCAGCACAGTCTTAATCAGCATAAATCTGAATTTTTCTATTTCATTGCGAGTCAACTACCCTAGACTGAAGTCTAGGGCTTAGTGGCTCGTTAGCTTACGCTAACCAGAACACCAACTTGCTTAGATACGGACTTGACTTACCAGCAATAATCTTTTGGCTATTGCCGATAGAGGTCGTCTAATTACCAAAGCCTTTTGAGTCCGTGAGTTGCTAGCGGACTGCAGCCCCGAATAAGGCTGCTTCTTTTATTTTAGGATTCTGCCACTTGCCTAATCCTTTTTCTAAGATGTTCACGGCCGCATTCCAATCACGAATATGGTGCGTTCGACAGATTGG
>NZ_PCYT01000143.1:0-1249 GCF_002553735.1 Lactobacillus sp. UMNPBX17 | reverse complement strand
ATTTTTAACTGTCTCAATATCTTTATAACCTGTTAATCTATGGATTATTAAGGTTCCTATTTGATTTAACAATATTTCTGGAACGTCTTTAGGACTTTGAGTTGTTAAAAATAAGAAAATACCTAGTTTTCTTCCCTCACGAGCCATATTAACTAAGCTTGAATTATCCTGATTTTCATCACTACTGAAAGTATATCTATGTACTTCATCAATAAATAAAACAAACGGTCTATTTTTTATACCATCTTTGTCTACATCCAAAAGATGACCACATATTATATTTATCATCATTTTTCCAAAATCATCAGCAACATCTACTGACTTTGCATTTATATATAGGCTTTTATCGCTAGATATAAACTTTTTATCGATTACATCAAATATATTTTTCCTATTCTTATTTACATCAAAAAAGTCACTAAAACTGGTATTATTCAAAACGTTACGTACCCTTTTTATTAACCATTCATTGCTACTTAGAGAAAAACCATTTTTTACATACGTCTTTTTATACTTATCTATTTGCACAGAACTATTCACTATCTGTTTTGACAATAATGAAACATCAAAATCCACATTATCACTATCAATATCATCTAAGATATTTGCTATTTCTTCTATCGTTTTTCCTTCTGGATCAAAGCATTCGTCTTTTCCAGTATGATTTCTTTGATATTTTAATTCTTTAATTGCTTCAAATAATGTTGCTTCTTGAGTATTATGATTAGGTTTAAATATCATTTTCCACTCATTGTTATGTATACTTCCACTATTAAAAGCAACTTCTTTGCCTAACGTAACTTTGATAAATTTATCTTTATTTTTATCGAAAGAATCTTCATATTCACCAGTAGGATCTATAATCAATATCTTCCCTTTTTCTGAATGAAATCTATCTAAAATCGACAACGACGTGGTAGATTTTCCAGAATTAGTTGCCCCCACAATCATTAAATGATGATCAAATAGATTATCAGCTTGCATACTTAACATACTGCTTGAAGAATTATTAAGTCTGACTTTAGCAAAATTTTTTATTATTTTTCTAGTGTTTCCATTACCCTCTTTGACTAATTCCAAAGATTTTACCAACAACTTGGTAGCTTGTTTAGGTGCTATATATACCTTATCTTCAATATCTACATTTTTTAATCCAGGTAATTTAAAATTCTGCTTATTATATATTCCCAAAATTTTTACATAAATTTGTGGATATATATCATTAACAGCCTCATTAAGTAACGCTGAA
>NZ_PCYT01000142.1:0-1263 GCF_002553735.1 Lactobacillus sp. UMNPBX17 | reverse complement strand
ATATAAGACGAGGAAAAATTATGACAGAAGAAATTGATGTAAATTTTCAAGCTAAGAATCCAAGTGGTATTAAATTATTAAATCGTTTGTATGATGGTCATTTAGTATTAAATGATATCGGTGTTCGTTTGGATGAGCAGCTTAATAATGAAAATGAAGAATTAACTGTACCAACTCAAGAAGACGTTAATAATTTGAACGATACTTTTAGCAAGATGGTACAAACTTTTAGTGATATCACAGATGCTTATGGTAACGTTGATACCTTTGCGGATAATTTTGCCGGTACAACTAAAGATTTTGCAGAAAGATTAATCACTGAAATGGTAGACTTTAATAATGGTATTGCTGATATTGGAGATACTGAAGGTGGTCTTGAAAACTATGATAACGATAAACTCAACGATTGGGTTAACCAGGTTATGGGTGATATTGTAGCTACTAATGAAGCTTTCAATACTTTAATTAAGGAATAATAGTGCTTGAAGATCCAATTTAATAAAAGGCAAAATGGCTTTACAATCTTTAGATGGATCAATTAAAAAGGCGTCTCATGTGTGAGGCGCTTTTTTAATATATTATTTCTTTAAACTAGCTATTGGATAAATAGTGTAATCAGCTCTATAAGCAACAAGACGATGACCATCAATTACAAACTGGGTAGCATTTTTCATATCACTTTTATGGATAGAAACGTTTTTACCAGTGAATACAGCAATTGGCATCCCTAGTTGGCTTCTAATCATAACTACTTTAGCATCACCATTCCAGTCATTTTTAAAATTTTGATACATAGTATTTAATAGTGGAACAGCCTTGTTTTGATCATTGATATTAACATGCTTATTAAATTCATCTTCGTAATTCTTTAGTCCTTCATAGGCAATAAGAGTGGAGCCTACGTGAATCATTCTGTTGTGACCGTAATCAATGTCAATTACGCTAGATTTTTCGTTACCATTGCTGTCTTTTTGAGACATCTTTTTATCTGTATGAATATTAACAGATTTTGCCTTAATTTGATCGATCTTTTGTCCATTTGAATCATAAGTGGAAACTGTCAATGGTAAAGCACCGATTTTAGAGCGCATAGACAGCTCCCAATTTTCAAAATTGCTACAGCCAGAAAGTAAAGCTACGCTTAAAATACTTAAGCTTAACAATGAAATAAGTTTCTTTTTACGCATATGTTTTAAATTCCTCAATTCATACTTAATAGTGATGAGTTTAATTTTATCATATTTGTACTTAAGGGATGCAAAA
>NZ_PCYT01000141.1:0-1324 GCF_002553735.1 Lactobacillus sp. UMNPBX17 | reverse complement strand
AACCCTTCTTTTTTTGTTATCTAATTTCTATTTACACAAGAATTTATACTGAACCTTTATTTCTTTAACTTATCTTTTAGATCTAGACTCTTTTTAAACATGAAGTAACCGATAATCCAGGTTAGAATATCACTTGCTGCTTGTGACCAAACGATACCATGATAGCCTAAAGTACTCTTCAAAATTTCTAACACAATGAAATAAATGATGCCCTGACGAGTAATTGCCATAACGAAGGCTCCCCAGGCATCCCCAATTGATTGGAAAACTGTAGTATAAACTAAAATAATTCCAACAAACGGGGTAGTAATAATCGTGGCAATTAACATGTAGCTACCAGCTGAAACAATTGATGCTTGATTCATAAATAGTGCAGTCACTGGTTTGGCAAAGATGATCAGTAAGCCACCAACGATAATTGCATATGCTACTAAAACTAGAGTATCAAAGCGTAAAATGTCTTTTAATCGTTGCCAGTTTTTAGCACCATAATTATAACCAATCAATGACTGTGCACCGAAGGCAAAACCAACAATAACTAAAATGACGATGCTATAAATTTTTTGAGTGATTCCCATAGCGGCAACTTTGTTAGCACCGTATGCGGCAAGAGACGAGTTAAGTAAAGCCATACCAAAACTTTGAGCAAAGTTGGTAATTGAACCCGGGATACCAATGGCAATCACGTCCTTAATATTTTGCCTAGAAATCTTCATAATTTTCGGATTTAAGCTAATGTAGAATAATAGCTAAAATAGTTCCTATCATTGTGCTGAGCATGGCCTCAAAAGCTAAGCCTTCAGTTCGAATTAGGTTTTGTGGAACTAAAGAAAAGATGATAAATACCAATCCCAGAGCGATAATCCGATAAAAATCAAAAGCATATGAATAAGTAGATGCTTTAACTCCTAGAAGGATAAAAATTGGTTTGGCAAAAACTAAAAGCAAAACTGTCAAAATAATACCAACAATCACAGATCTGAATAAACAAAAACTGCTGATTCTTTTGCTTAGATCATAACGCTTTTCACCAAAAAGACGTGAAATTAGACTACTGCCGCCGAGTCCAAAAATATCAGAAACAGCAATTAAAAAGGTAAATAGCGGAGCGCCAATCGTAACTCCGGCCACCAAGTCAGTATTACCAGTCTTAGCTACAAACATCGTGTCAGCTAAGTTATAAATCATTGTGGTAATCATCCCTAGCACCACAGGGAAGGCTAATTTAAAATAGACTTTTTTTATAGGTGCTTTTGCAAATAATTCATCCGCCGATTGTAAAATCAAGTTGAACACTTTATAAAAATAAAAGTCCATCTGGACC
>NZ_PCYT01000140.1:0-1368 GCF_002553735.1 Lactobacillus sp. UMNPBX17 | reverse complement strand
GAGACTGTAAAATAGTTTGTGTAAGGATGAATGATTCCTTAAATTTATTTCTTTAAACATTAGAAAAAGGAGTTCCTTTCTCGTATGATTGGTTTGAACAAAAAAACACATACAGAAAGAAGAACTCCTTCATGAATGATTTTACCAAAGATTTTGCTCAAGCTCTATTCAATCCAGACAAAATAAATGATTTATTGCGCAAAGAGCTACAACAGGCTGTTAATAACTTGTTAGAAGCTGAATTGACTGCCTTTCTGGGCTATGATCCCTATGCCAGAAATGGCTGGAATACTGGCAACTCTAGAAATGGTGCTTATTTCCGCAAAGTTGATACGCAATTTGGCCCAATTGAAGTGCAAGTGCCTCGGGATCGCAACGGTCAATTTCATCAGCACACGCTGCCTGACTACAAGCAGCACTCTGATGTTTTGGAAAGCACGATTATCAAGCTCTACTCCAAAGGCGTAACTACCAGAGAAATCGCTGACTTGATTGAGAAAATGTATGGCAGTCATTATAGTCCAGCTCAAGTATCAAATATTTCCAAGCAGATGCTCCCCAAGATTGAGGCTTATCACAAGCGCAAGCTAAGCGACAAGTTTTTCTGTGTCTATTTGGATGCGACATACCTTCCTTTGCGCCGAGAAACGTTTGAGCGTGAAGCAGTATATATTGCCATTGGCATTAAACCTAATGGACATAAGGAAGTCATTGACTACTGCATTGCTCCTAGTGAGAACATTGAAGTTTGGACAGAGATGCTTCAAAACATGAAGTCCAGAGGCTTGAAGCAAGTTGAACTCTTTCTTTCTGATGGTGTTGTTGGCATGAAAACAGCCTTGGCCAGGACTTATCCTAAAGCTCATTTTCAACGCTGCCTGGTTCATGTCATGCGCAATATCTGTGCTAAAGTCCGGGTGGATGACCGCGAAAAGATCATGAACGAATTCAAGCAGATACATCAACAGACAAGCAAAAAAGAAGCTGCAGCTGTCTTGCACAAATTCTATGCCAAATGGAATAAAGCTTATAGCCATGTCATCAAAGGTTTGAAGGAAATTGAGCCCGATCTGCTAGTCTTCTACAATTATCCCAAACAAATCAGAGCTTCAATTTATTCAACCAATATGATTGAATCCTTTAACAACGTCATCAAGCGTAAAGCTAAGCCTAAGGCAGAATTTCCAACTGAACAGTCGCTTGATGCATTTATTGGCATCCAGGCAATGAGCTACAATGACCGCTATTTCAACCGAATTCATAAAGGCTTTGGTCAGGTTCAGGATACCTTAGAATCTTATTTTGAATAAATAATTAAAAAATCAATTTGCGAGAAAGAACTATTTACACAAAAGATTTGACAGTCTC
>NZ_PCYT01000013.1:0-40044 GCF_002553735.1 Lactobacillus sp. UMNPBX17 | reverse complement strand
TTTAAACAAAAAATGAAGCCAAACTTCTTATTATGCTTGACTTTACGTAGAAAAAGACCTAAAAGTGTCTCACTTTTAGGTCTCACTTCAATGCTTAAACATATTGGTCTTTTTTTAATATTGCGTTCTTTGCATGTTGATAAATGATTTTGTTGGATGAGCTGAAAATGGCATTTTTGGCTTTTTAACTACATTTCCAGAGTAAATCCAGTATTGCGTGTTTTTAATATGATAAGAAGAATAAAGTGAGCCATTTAAAATATTGGCTTCATCGACTACTAATTTTTGTCCTCTTTTTAAGATCTTCTTGGCAAATTTACCAGATGGGTTCATAGCATATACATTTTTATCTGGTGGTAATGGCTTTCCAACTATTACAGTTGCTTGATTAGTAAAAACAGTTTTTTGGTTTATTCTTTTGATATTACAACATTTGATATATTTATTATTGTTCAACTTGTAGTATGGTTGAGATTTAATAACTTTATATGGAAGATAATATAAATCAACTTTAAAATCAGGACTTGATTGTAAATCTTGTCGTACTTGCACGTAATATCTCTTCACAGAATTTGTTTTTAGCAATTTTCCTGGAGCAGTAACAGCCTTATTCTTCTTGATGTAATTGTTTTTACCACGTAAACGTTGGCCTTTGTTGTTGTATACATAGGAGTTACTGTTTAAATACAGCTTCACATTATTGGCTGCCTTAACTGGGCGGGAATTCATGCTTAGTGAAACGATGCCCAAAAAGACGGTAATGAGAATAGTAAATATTGTTCTATTCTTTTTCATGTGTTAACACCTCATCAATATTCGAATGTTAACCATATTAAAGCACATAAATTGTGGGGGTACAATAATTCACACTGATCCCAAAAAGACGGCCATCAAGCCGCCTTTTTCACATATCTAATTTTAAGCACAAAAAAGCACCGCCTTCTTGCAGTGCCATTTCCATATTATGGGTGGCCAGGGGATCGAACCCTGGACCCACGGATTAAGAGTCCGTTGCTCTGCCAGCTGAGCTAGCCACCCATATTTTTTATCAGCTCTCTCGCTGACAGTTAAATATATTACCAGTAGATTTTGCTTTTGACAAGTACTTTTTTAAAAAAAGTCAAAATAATTGCTCAAAAACATAAAAAAACAAAAAATCGGCCATTTGACCGATCAATCTTAAAGCTTATCTTCAATGTGATATGCAGTGCCAGTCTGATCTTCCTGCATCTTGTCTGCATAGTAGACAGCATAGATACCACTCTTATCATTTTTAGCAATTACAATCTGGCGGCCCGTTGGACGTTCTGCCTTAATAATTTGTGCACTTCTGCGTGCTTCCTTGAAGTCATGGGAAGATGCAATCGCATCCCCCGGATTGAAAAATACAGCTTCGTTCATAGTAAAGCCCCCTTAGTCAAAATATCTTATCTATATTTTACCAAGATCGGCAGCCTTAAATCCAATTAGAAGATCAAAAAAAGAGATAGGATTAAAGTCCTATCTCTAACTAATATGTTATGGGTGGCCAGGGGATCGAACCCTGGACCCACGGATTAAGAGTCCGTTGCTCTGCCAGCTGAGCTAGCCACCCATGTGCTGAATCAATCAACAGATATTATTATGCAATTAACTGGCAAAAAATGCAAGACTTTTTTTAAATTTTTTCGATTTTTTTGGCTAAAACCGCAAAATCCAGTATAATGTAAGGGCAAAGGAGGCATTCCCGATGCCAAAAAAGATTCTCGTCGTCGACGATGAAAAGCCGATTTCTGATATCATTAAATTTAATTTAACTAAGGAAGGCTTTGATGTCGACACCGCCTATGATGGCGAAGAAGCTGTTAAGAAAGTTGACGAATACGATCCAGACTTAATGATCCTGGATTTAATGTTACCAAAGAAAGATGGACTCGAGGTTGCTCGTGAAGTTCGTCAAACGCACGATATGCCAATTATCATGGTAACAGCTAAAGATACTGAAATTGATAAAGTACTTGGTCTAGAAATGGGTGCTGATGACTACGTCACTAAGCCTTTCTCTAATAGAGAATTAGTTGCCCGCGTTAAGGCTAACTTGCGCCGTCGTGACATCGTTAAGAAGGCAGAAGCAGCCAGCCAAGATGATACAGATAAGAATATTAAGATCGGTAACTTGGTTATCATGCCAGATGCTTATATTGTTGAAAAAGATGGTCAAAAGATTGAACTTACTCACCGTGAATTTGAGCTTCTTTACTACTTAGCTCAACATATGGGGCAAGTTATGACTCGTGAACACCTTTTACAAACTGTGTGGGGCTATGACTACTTTGGCGATGTGCGTACAGTCGACGTAACTGTTCACCGCTTGAGAGAAAAGATTGAAGACAATCCAATTCAACCTCAGGTTTTGGTTACTCGTCGTGGTGTAGGATATTACGTAAAACAGCCAAGTGAAGGTTAATGAAGAAAGTCACAAAACTGAAAAGGTAAGTGACTTTCTTTTTTATGTTAAAAATGTTGAATGAATGATGAAAAAACTCAGAGAGAAATTAAACGCTACATTTAATTCAATTAATACTAAGCTAGCGATTGTGTTTATGTTGATGCTGCTAGCAACAATTGAAGTAATTGGAGCTTATTTTACCAGGCAATTAGAACAAAATAGTATTGAAAACTTTCAATCATCGATTCAGATTCAGACGATCGTAAGCAATCAGTTGGCCAATCAACTAGCCAGCGATAGCAAAAATGCCAATGATCGCTTGAATCAAATCGTCAATGATTATAACAATGACTCGATTAGTGAAATTATCGTTGTTGATAATAAAGATACTATTCGTGCGGTCTCTAATTTGAACGATAAAAGCAAGATTGGTCAGCGAATTAACAATACTGATGTTAAGCAAGTAATTTCAACCGGGCACCAGATTAATAAGGTGGTTGATGATCATGGCAATTACATGATTCAGATCTCGCCTTTAACTAGTGGCAACGGTTCGAACAACAATGTTGGTGCAATTTATGTTAAGGCCAGCATGCAGGATGTCTTCGATAATCTGCGGCAGATTTCCTTAACATTCTTGATTGCTTCATTAATTGCGGCACTACTTGGAGCATTTTTAGCACTAGTTATTTCCCGCGCAATTACTCAGCCGATTGAGGAAATGCAAAAACAGGCCCTGCATATTGCCAACGGTGATTATTCTAGTCAGGTAAAAATCTACTCAAACGATGAGTTGGGACAATTGGCCAAAGCCTTTAATACTTTGTCCGTTCGAATTGAACAATCGCAAGAAGAATCAGATAGTGAAAGACGTAGGCTAGATAGCGTGCTGTCGCACATGAGTGATGGGGTGCTTGCTACCGACCGTCACGGCAACGTCAGCGTCGTTAACCACATGGCACTTAGATATTTGAATGCGAACGAAGATGAGATCATTAATAAGCCAATAGCAGAAGTTTTAGGTTTGAAAGATACATCGTCACAAGATTTGATTTCTAGCCAAAAGGAAATCGTTGTTACTCTTGATCCGGGTACGCGTGATGAAATTATTTTGCATGCTAGTTTTTCATTAATTAAGCGTGTAACAGGTTTCGTATCAGGTAGTGTTTGCGTTCTTCATGATGTCACGGAACAACAAAAGAATGAAAATTCACAAAGACAATTTGTTTCCAACGTCTCTCACGAGTTAAGAACACCTTTAACAAGTTTGCAAGCCTACATTGAAGCTTTAAATGAAGGTGCATGGAAAGATCCTGAAATTGCGCCTAAATTCTTGGAAGTCACTCAGCAAGAAACAAGTCGAATGATCAGAATGATTAACGACTTACTTAGCCTGTCCAGAATGGACCGTGGCGTTTCAAAGATGGATCTGGAATTCGTTAACTTGAATGACTTTGTAAACCATATTTTGAACCGGTTTGATATGATTGTGAAAACCGATAAAAATAAGGGCCACAAAAAGAAATACACTATCAAACGTGAGTTAGGCAATCAGGCCCTTTGGGTAGAGATTGACACTGACAAGATGATGCAGGTGATCGACAACATTATGAATAATGCGATTAAATATTCACCTGATGGTGGTGTGATTACCGTTCGCTTAACTCATAGTCAAGGTCACGTTATCTTGAGTATTTCTGATCAAGGATTAGGTATTCCTAGAAAGGACTTAGGTAAGATCTTCGATAGATTCTATCGTGTAGATAAGGCTCGTTCACGTGCTCAAGGCGGAACCGGGTTAGGTTTAGCCATTGCTAAAGAAATTGTGGAAGCTCATCATGGTCGAATTTGGGCTGATAGTAGCGAGGGCAAGGGCTCTACCTTCTATATTTCTTTGCCTTATGAACCAATGACAGAGGAGGATGACTGGGATGAAGTTTAAATTTAAATTCGGTGAATTTTTCTTAGGTTTAGCTACCCTGCTCGCCATTGTTCTTTCCATTGTTTTATGGATTTTTATCATGACGAGTGACCAGCGTTTCAGCAATATTGGTCAAAATCAGAATAATACTACAAAAGAGCAGGCTCGTAGCCATAGTGCCAAATCATTATATGATCTGTACATTCCAACTACTTCATACGGTTTTGTAGACGGCAGATTATGCCAGTTGTATGATTCAAAAAATAATTTAACTTTGGAATTTACCAAGGAAATTCAAAAAGCCAAGGCAGTTAGCGATGTAAAGAAAATTGTTAAGTCTCGCGCTAAGTACGAAGAATATTTGAATGATGATGCTTATTTGCAATTAGTTTATCCTGATGAAATCACTTTTTCTTTGTTCAATCGTTTGAACAATTCTAATAACGATAATCGAGAATTTAATCGCTTCTTTGTCTCCCGTTCTAATAATCTTATTTATTTAGGCAATGATCAAACTAGTGCGATTTACCGCATTAAGATCAAGGGCGCTAACTTTGATAAGTTGCGTAAATTTGCTCGTAATGCCAAAACTAAGAGTCCAGTACACTTGGTTAAATTGCAGGAAGGTTATTCACCATTCTATAGTCGAACAACCAATAGCCAGGTTTACAGCTATTTGACTAATAACCAGTCTTATTCTTACTTCGTTTCTCGCTTATTGGGAACTTCTGGAGTAACTAGCAAGACTAATAAGAGTGGACAAACCATCTATTCTCTCAACTATTACACCAGATTAAAGGTGCCAGATCCTGAATCAGGTGAGCATAATTACTTGTATACTCATTTTGAAAAGAATAAGATTCCGAATGCAACTAACCGTCTGCTTGATAGCGTGTACTACGTGCACCAATTGGGATTAACCGAACAAGATCTGCGATTCTTTGACGCGGATGGCTCTAATGTGGGCTATGTCAACTATATTGAAGGGATTCCTGTTTTCTTGAACCAGCATGATTTGCAGGTTAAAACTACTTTTTCATATGATTCAATTAACGTTGCCTTCAACAGTGTCAATTTCCAAATTCCGATTCCTTTTGATGGTCAAACTCAAGAGTTAAAGCCGACTGCTGAGGTAGTGAGTGAACTAGGTGCGCATGGTCTTAAGCAATCTGATATTCAACGAATTATTGTAGGTTTCAAGACAGAAAAGGATTCTAGTCACCATAGCTTGATTAACTTAATTCCAACTTATTACGTAAAGGCTTACGATGAGTGGAAGAGTGTTGACGAGTGGGAAAAGAAGAATGTAGCTCCTTACCGTAAACCTGGGGAGACAGTTAAAACTAATGAGGTGAAATAAAAATGGACCATAAACGAATAGAATGGCTGTTTTTCATTGTTTTCTTATTGATCGATATCTATTTGGGGATTGAGATTCTACGTTCACCCGTCAATTTGAGCGGAGCAGATACAACCACTCGCAGCGTGGCCAGCATTCGTTCAGAAATGAAGTCAGATAATATTGATTTGCCAGATAAACTTTCTAATGCACCTGCCTCAGGCTATTATTTAGCAACCAAAAACCGTAATTATCTTTCCAATAAAATAGATGCTTTGACCAATGTTAACGTACGCTATTCTAAAGACGAAAATGTTCTTTACGCTGCACCTAAGATGACAACGCTCTTGGATAAAAATCCTAAAAAGGCACTGGAACAAGTAAATAAATTCAAGAATGATCCTAAGAATGTCCCTTATGGAAAAGAATTCAAGTATGAGCCAGATATGTCCAGCGAAGACAATTATGTTTTTGTACAAACAACTGACTATGGCGAGATTTATGCTGGTTCAGCTCAATTGAGCATCGCGGTCAAGGATCATCAGATTATCAATTATGCGGAATCTTACATGGGTCCAGCTAGTCCAGTAAGAGAATTGCAGTCAACGATCAGTGCAGTGCGTGCAGTGCGTGCGATGTATACTAATCGAGAGTTGACTAACAATTCGAAGGTAACGCAAATTAAGTTGGGCTATTCTAAGTTGACTGAAGTTCGTGGCAGTACGATTTTGTTACCGACTTGGTTAGTCTGGATAGAAAACAAGACCACTAAGAATATTACGTTAAAGCGAGTTAACGCATATACGGCGCAAATGCTCCAGTCGACTACGTATAACGTTGAAAAGTAGAGAGGTAAAGACAAAGATGAAGGTTTCCGTTTTAGCGAGCGGGTCAACCGGTAATACTAGTTTAATCGAAACAAGCCAGCATAAAATCCTTATGGATGCTGGCCTTTCTGGCAAAAAAACTAAGCAATTATTGGCCGATGTTGGCGTAGATATTAATGATATTGATATGGCGTTTTTGAGTCATGACCATACGGACCATAGCGGTGGTTTAGGCGTTTTGATGCGCCGTTATCCCAAGATCGATGCTTTTGCTAATAGCGGCACATGGCAGTATCTATTAGATACGCAAAAGATCGGTAAGTTGCCGGCAGAGCAGATGAATACGATTGAACCAGGGCAGACTAAAACTTTTGGCGATCTCGATGTTACGGCATTTGCAACTAGTCATGATGCGGCCGAGCCACAGTATTATGTTTTTACAAGTGGTGGAAAACGAATTGTGTTTTTAACAGATACAGGCTATGTCTCTGAAGAAGTTGAGGGGACGATTGAGGATGCGGATGCCTATATGATGGAATTCAATTATGATACTATGATGCTAAGAGATGGACCGTATTCTTGGTCGCTTAAGCAGCGAATTCTGTCAGATGTTGGGCATTTGTCAAACGATGAAGCAGCCCAGGCTTTAGTTGATGTGGTAACGCCCAAGACAAAGCATATCTTTTTGGCACACCGTAGTCAGCATAATAATACGGAATACTTAGCACATGAGACGGCGAAAGAAATGCTGATTGAAGGGGATGCAAATTTGAGTGATGATGTGCAAATTATTGATACAGAACCCGCTAGTCCAACAAAGTTGATAGAAATTTAGCAGTTTTTGTATAGATTATTCATATATTTTTCAAATTTGCTCGGTATAGTATTAACAATGATATGAGGGGAGAGTAACGGTATGGTAGAAAATCAAAATAATAATCAAAATCAACCTAGAAGAAAGAGCGGTAACAAAATTATCGCTACTGCAGCAATCGTTGGTGTAGTTGGCGGACTTGTCGGCGGTGGCGTGTCTTATTACGCAATGGAACAAATGAATAATGGTCAAGCTAATAACGCTGCACAAACCAGTATTTCTTCAAGCAGCAGCAAGGTTTCTGAAAAGAGTGCCAAAAATGGTGGTACGATGACTGCTGCTTATAATGATGTGAAAGGTGCGGTTGTTTCTGTCATTAATTTGAAGCGACAATCAGCTTCAAGCGGTGCAGATTCACTTTATAGTAGCTTGTTTGGCGATGATAGCGACAGTTCTTCAAGTAAGAGCGGCAAGCTTGAAACTTATAGTGAAGGTTCTGGTGTCGTTTACATGAAATCTAATGGTAAAGGCTACATTGTAACTAACAACCACGTTATTTCCGGTAGCGACGCAGTACAAGTTTTGCTTGCTAATGGTAAAACTGTAAATGCTAAGGTTGTGGGTAAAGATAGTACAACTGACTTAGCCGTTTTATCAATTGATGCTAAGTATGTAACTCAAACGGCTCAATTCGGTGATTCTAAGCACCTAGAAGCCGGTCAAACCGTAATTGCGGTTGGTTCACCACTTGGTAGTGAATATGCTTCTACGGTAACGCAAGGGATTATTTCAGCACCTGCAAGAACAATCTCTACTTCATCAGGCAATCAACAAACAGTTATCCAAACTGATGCCGCAATTAACCCAGGTAACTCTGGTGGTGCATTAGTTAACTCAGCTGGTCAAGTTATTGGTATTAACTCAATGAAGTTGGCACAATCAAGCGATGGTACTTCTGTAGAAGGGATGGGCTTCGCAATTCCTTCAAATGAAGTAGTAACTATTGTTAATGAACTGGTTAAGAAGGGTAAGATTACGCGTCCACAACTTGGCGTGAGAGTAATCGCACTTCAAGGTATTCCAGAAGGTTACAGAAGCCGTTTGAAGATTAAGTCTAACCTTAAGAGTGGTATTTACATTGCATCTGTCAATAAGAGTGGTTCTGCTGCAAATGCAGGCATTAAGAGTGGCGATGTCATTACTAAGGTTGACGGCAAGAAAGTTGACGATGTTGCATCGTTACACAGTATCCTTTACAGTCACAAAGTCGGTGATACCGTAAATGTAACCGTGAACAGAAATGGTAAAGACGTTGACATGAAGGTAAAACTTGAAGGCAACTAATCAATAAATAAAAATATTTAAGCAAAGAAAAAGAGCTATATCATGCGAATTAAATGCAGATATATCTCTTTTTATTAACTATAATAATGTGTAACAAGAAAAAGTTCGTTTTCTTCATTTGTCAAGAAACTGCTGATGAAAGAGTACTTGTTGACAAATGTGGATAACTCTGTGGATTGTGGATAACTCGGCTGATTTTGTGCTTGACTAGTGTGGATAATATTTTTAAAAATAAGTGAATAAATTTTGTTAAAACGTGCGTTCATGCTGGTATGTTAAGCTTTTTAACGTAAAGTTTGTGAAAAATGCTTATCCATAGGCAAAATGTGGGAAAGTTTTTTGAAAAAAATTCAATAAAATTTTGACCACAAAGTATTGAAGATGTAGTTAATAATACCACAAAATGTAGATTGTGTTTTGAACAGGATGTGGAAAACTACAGTGGAATTTCTGTTAATTTTGATGATAAACTAGTAAGTATGAATATTAAGATTGTTTGTGTTGGAAAATTAAAAGAAAAGTATTTTAAAGATGCGATTGCGGAATATAAAAAGCGGCTAAGCCGCTTTGCGAAAGTGTCGATTGTACAGGTGCCTGATGAAAAAGCACCGGAGAAATTCAGTGTGGCTGAAGATGAACGCGTCAAGCGGATCGAAGGCGAACGGATTCTGAGCAAGATTAAGGATAAGGAGTATGTCTACGTGACTGCGATTAAAGGTAAGCAGCGCAGTAGTGAGGAATTTGCGAAGGAGATTCAGGATCTGGCTACGTACGGTCATTCGGATATCACGTTTGTGATTGGCGGCAGCTTGGGAACAAGTGATGCTGTTAATAAGCGCGGGGATGATCTGATTAGTTTTGGTAAGTTGACGATGCCACACCAGTTGATGCGAGTGGTATTGATTGAGCAGATTTATCGTGCGTTCATGATTAATTCGGGTAGTCCGTATCATAAGTAGAGCAAAAATCCCTAATAAGGGATTTTTTAATTTGCGCATTTTCAAAATAATGTATACTCATTTCACGATAGAAATATACTATGCCATTAGTTTAAGTTAAGTGATTTTAGATATTTAGGAAGGACAAAATCATGAACAAGAGAACTAAATTAATCAGCTTGGCTGTAGCTGCCTTGTTAACGGTAGCACCTACAATTACTTCAACTGTACAAGCTGATACTACGACAAATGCTGTTACTACTACTGCTAATAAAACTAGCACTAATCCTGTAATTACATTTGCTGGTAAAAGTTATGATCAGGATCAATCAATTAATGATGTAACGGATAATGCTTCATTTAATTACATCCCTGTAAGAAAAGTGAATTCTATGAGTGATACACTTGCAGCAATTCAAAAAGCTTTTACAGCTACAGTTTCTAGCAATGATAAAACTCCTGTAACAGTTAAAGTTAACATGGATAGTTTTAACTGGGAGGTAGCTGGTAAATATCCAACTACGGTAACTGTGGTACAGTAACAGTTAACAATGTTTCATATACTAGACTTAATAGTGCCAATTCGGATATATACATTCATACCTCTGATATTGAAGGTAGCGGCAGTACGTCTAGTAATACTAAGCTCACTACTTCTGCGGAACCAGTTAATAAGACTTTGATGCATACTGCTATTCTTTATAACGATAAAGGTAAGTCATTAGGCAAAAAGTATTACTCTTATCGTAAAGTTTCTGTTTTACCAAATACAGTAGATATTAATGGTAGCGAATATTATAAATTAGCTTTAGGAGACGACTACAACGAGGCTTACATCAAGGCTTCAAATATTGATGGTACTAAGCGTACTTTAAAACGTAACGCCTACGTTTACGCAACCAGCAAACGCCGTGCCGATTACACTGTACTTATAAAGGGTCGAATCATCACCACATATGGTGGCTCATACAAGTTTAGGAACGGCAAGCGCTACTACCAGGTAGCCGGCGCAACCGCAACCAACAAACGCTACGTTAAAGTAGTGAACTTCAAATAGGCTCACAAACGCAGTGAAAGAATGAAGAAAGACGAAGAAGCAGAAATTGCTCCTTCGTTTTTGTTTTATTCTTAAAAAAGTAAACGTATTTAACATTTTTATATAAAAAAGACTGACCAATCAAGGTCAGTCTATTATTATTCATCATATTGATCCAGCCACTTCTGCAGCAGTGCAACATATTCATCAGTTTGTTCAACAAATGACATGTGGCCGCATCCTTCAAACAACCGCCACTTACTGCCGGCAATCTCGTCTTGCATTGTTTTAGCCACATATGGCGTACATAAATCATCGGTTCCACTCGTAATCAGAGTTGGAACTTTTATTTTGCCCAATTTATTCGTGTATTCATAGTCATGCAGATTGCCTTCCGGAGTATATTCATTCGGTCCCCATGCTGTTTCATACGCAACGGTGCCGCCACGCTTTTTGCGCATCACGCACTCCGGCCAGGTCTTCGTCATATCGATGGCATGTTGATTCATGAAATGCTCGTTAGCCTTCAAATAGTCAGGATCGTTAAAATTGCTGGTCAACTCAGCTCTATGAATCGCTGCTTGCTCCTCAATTGGCAAATACTTAATCATGCGGTGGAGTTCTTTACTCCAAAGGGATGCCGATGACAGGGTAGAAGACAGAATCAAGCTCTGAATGCCTTTTGGATGATAGTCACACATGTAAATAATGGCGAGCATCCCGCCCCAGCTTTGTCCAAGCAAATGCATCTTGCGTAATGCCAAATGTTCACGTAACGCTACTAATTCCTTCACCCAAGTTTCCTTAGTGTAAAGTTCAGGATGATCATTAGGGATGCTGCTTTCACCGCAACCTAATTGGTCATACATAATGATGCGGCGCCCGTCTTTTTGTGCTAATTCATCCAGCACCTCAAAATAATTGTGGCTTGAGCCAGGTCCGCCATGAAGCAGCACTAGCGGCGGCTTTTTGCTTCTTTTACCAACAATTCGATAATAAGTTTCATAGCCCATGAAGGGCATCTTTCCTTCAATAATTTCCATCTTTTTGCCTACTTAAAAATAAACAACGAAATATTAACCAAAATCAATAAAGTAAAGAAGATCAGCCAATCTTTTTTTGTTAATGGAATTGCCACGATAGTTGATCTCTTCTGTCCTTCGACATAGCCGTGGGATTCCATTCCTTGCGCTAAATTGTCGGCGGAGTTGAGTGCTACCAAGATTGCCTTAAAGTAGAGTACCGGTGACCAAAAACTCAGATACATCCCGCGCATCATGGCCGCAGCTCTAATTTGTTTAACTGCAATTTTCATTCGCGGAATAATATTGATTGCCGCCAAAACGCCATACGCAAATTTACTAGGTAGATGCAGATTTTGTTCAAGCGAACGAGCGAGATCTGTCGCCGTAGTGTTTCTCGTGACACAAGCAATGGTCAAAGTATAGACGTACACACGGGTCGACAGATTCCAAGCGTAATATGCATCAGGCGTCGGTGAGAACCAAAACAGCGTCGCAAATATCGTGAACGCTGCGATAAATGGCACGGCGATTAACAAAATCAATTCCTTGATCCTGATTCTAGTAATTAATAGATAAATCAACGCAAAAACAATGACAATCAAATTGGTAGTTAAGCTGGCCTTCAAAGATATTTCCAGGGAAATAATAAAAGCCAAAATGAACTTTAAACTAGGATTCATGGCTACTCCTCCACATATTTTAGCTGCTGGTCCGCAAAAACAAGCCTGTAATCGCAAAATTGAGCTAATTCGTCTATCTGATGGCTAATGATTAAAAACGTCTGGTGGAGCTTCTCTTGGCATTCTTGCATCAGTTGCAGAACTAACTCAATCGAGTCATGATCCAGTCCGCTCAGAGGCTCATCAATTAGCAACACATTATGCTTAGTCATCAGCATTAACAAAATTTGCAGCTTCTTTTGCTGACCACCAGATAAAGAATAAACTACTTGATCAAGATGCTGTTTTAGCTGTAATTTGTCTAGCCATTCATCAATTTTTTCATCAGTAAAAAAGTGATTGCGGTCTTTTTTGCTTAACTCAATCTCATCCTTGACGGTGACTGTTAAGAACTGATCGCTTGCCTTTTGAAAAATTTGTGCTACCTGAGATAAATATTTATGGTATTTTATCTTTGCAATTTCATTATCTAAATAGGTAAAATTACCTTTGTACGGAATCATTTTAGTCATTGCTTTAAATAGTGATGTTTTGCCGACACCATTTGAACCAGTAATTAGAGTTGTTTTGCCGTAGATTTTTAGTTTGTTTTGTTTAAGCAAAAGACGATTTTGTCTGATCTGTGTCTTGTTTAGCTCGAAAACGGGTGTGCCGGTTGGCAACACAAAAGAATAAGATCGTGCATGGAATTGTTTATTTTGCGTAAACAATTTATTTTTTTCATTAGCAGATAATTCTTTAACGGTTTTACCTTCAAATTGATATAGTTGATCACAAATTTGCTCATAATCATCCAATACGTGGTCGCTTAATAGGATCGTTCTTCCAGTTTCAGCTAAGCTTGCTAATTTTTTTATCAAAAAATGACGTGTGTTAGGATCACAACTAGCAAAAGGTTCGTCTAGCAAAAAAACATCGACATCCATTGCGATTAAGACGGCTAGGGCTACACGCTGCTGTTGACCACCTGATAATGTACTAATTTTTTGGTCAAGCAAATCTGCAATTTTGGTGAATTCCACTGCCTTTTTTATGTGGGGGTCATAATCCTTAGCTTTTATTTGCAAATTTTCTAACGCAAAGACGATTTCTTCACGTGGCGTTGTCATCGTAAATTGTTCCGCAGCATTTTGAAACATCATGGCCGCTTTTTGACCATGAAGATCAATTCCTCCTGTTAATTTTCCAGCATATTTTGGATAGAGTCCCGCAATAATTTTTAGTAGCGTGGATTTGCCGCAACCTGTTGGTCCAATTAAAAGATTAAAACCAGGTGCGATATTCATATTAAGCTGGTGGATAAGGGGTTCTTTTTCGTAAGAAAAGGTTACATCACTAATTTCTATCATCATAATTCTGATTGTACAAAATGATTTTTTGCCTGTCTACTGCCGTAAAAGAGTCATTTCGATACAATAAAGCAATTATACACAATGCTAAATATCTTTTTGTTTTATAATGTACTTATAGTACTATTATTATTTGTTTAATTAAGGAAGGTGGACATATGGCAGCTGTTGCTCTGGATCAATATCTGGCTAGCGTATTAAAATCAAACATAACAGATAAGAACGAGGTAAAACTCGAGGCTGGCAATCCCGATTTTGATCTGTTTACAATCTACCTTGAAAATCATAATACTGGCATTCATCGCTATCGCATGGATGTCTCGACAATCTTATATGTCGCCAAAGGTACTGTGACGATTAAGAGTGGTGAAAAGATTATCCCAATGAAATCCGGTAATGTTCTTTTACTTACGGAAAATAGCATTTATGAGATTACCAAACAAACATCAGATACAGTACTTGTTAAACTAAAATTTAAGCCCGGTTTTAGATATCGTAAATACTTTAATGATTTTAGTTATAAAGGCAGCAGGGAAATGAAGGTTATTAAGCAAATAGTTGATAGCCTTGAAAACGAGCATGCTTTATGGTTAAAAAATAATCAAATCACTCGTGCCTCTCAAGTAATGCAACATATTATTGGAGGATATTTGAATAATGATATCTTCATCAAGGCATTAATTCAGGCCGAGTTAACGGTGATGCTTATTATTTCAATTAGAACCCAAAGAATGGCAACGCCAACTAATTTGGATAAAACTAAATTTGAAAAAAAATCATTGAATAATTATATTGATATGCACTTTGCGGATGCATCTCTAGCAGAAGCAGCTAAGTACTTTGGCTTTAATCCTAACTATTTCTCAAATATGGTTAAAGCTAAGACTGGTAAGAGCTTTGTTGATCATGTAGATGAGAGAAGAATGCAAGAAGCACGTGAGTTGCTTGCCCAACCAGATTTATCATTGAAAGAAATTATCGGGCGTGTAGGTTATTCAAGCAAGTCTTTCTTCTATAAGAAATTCAACCAATACTATCACATGACGCCAGCTGCTATGCGAGAAGAGCTATTTAGACAAGCTAATATCAATTTAAAGTAAAAAGAATCTGGAAATTTTCCAGATTCTTTTTTTACATGTGTTCAAGTCTGTTAATTCTATCTTCTGTAGGTGGGTGAGTATCGAAAAGATGCGATAGGCCATGATTATGGAATGGATTTTCGATATATAGCCCAGCACTACTACGATCAGCCTGCTTCATTGGCTGACTATTTTCGATTTTTCTCAAAGCAGAAATTAATCCTTGCGGATTACGCGTTAATTCTACAGAGGAAGCATCTGCTAAATATTCTCTATTGCGTGAAAGAGCCATTTGAGCAAGAGAAGCCGATAATGGTCCTAAGATTAAAACAAAGACAATGGCTACCACTTTAAAGATTATCTCAAAGGCATTTGAATCACGATCATCGTCACGATCGCGGCCGCCACCAGCAAACCAGATGTAACGAGATGCCATGCCGGAAATAAAGGAAATTACTCCGACCAGCACAACAGCAATGGTGGAAAGCAGAATGTCGTAATTGCGTACATGTGATAATTCATGTCCTAGTACGCCTTCTAGTTCCTCACGATCCATCAGTTGAAGAATGCCTTCTGTTACAGCTACCGCACTGTGGTTAGGATCTCGTCCTGTCGCAAAGGCGTTGGGACTTGGATCAGGAATAATATAGACGCGGGGCATTGGTACCCTTGCTACCATAGCCATATCTTCAACGATATGCCACAATTCAGGATTATCTGCTTCCTGAATTTCTTGAGCATGGTTAAGACTCATAATCATATTGGCCGGATTTTGCCACATAATTAATAAGTAAATTAAACTACCTACTAAGGCAATGATGATTCCTATCCATGGACTATTGCTAAAAAGATAGCCTAGTCCAGCACCAACAAGGGCTAAAATTACCACAAAGAGAACCATAATTAACGCAGTTTTACGCTTGTTACGGGCAATTTGTTGGTATAACATAATTTTCCTTCTAACTAAAACTTAACTTTAGGAACGGCCTTTTCTTCAGTTGGGGTTTCCAAGTAATCGATCTTGGTAAAGCCATGAATTTTGGCGATCAAGTTGGAAGGGAAAGTAAGCAATTTTTGATCGTATGATGCAACACTTGAGTTGTAAAGCTGACGAGAGTAAGCAATTTTGTTTTCTGTGTTGGTTAATTCTTCTTGAAGTTTTAAGAAATTTTGATTTGCTTTTAAGTCAGGATATGCTTCGGCCAATGCAAAAATTGATTTTAAAGAATCAGTAATTTGATTGGACAACTTCATTGCTTCTTCGTGATCTCCCTGAGGAACGTTAACTAATTGATCACGTAACTTAACTACACCTTCTAAAGTTGATTTTTCATGTTTGGCATAGCCTTTAGTAGTTTCAACTAAATTAGGAATTAAGTCATTACGGCGCTTAAGTTGAACATCAATTTGACTCCATGATTCATCAACGAAAACGCGAGATTTTTGCAATCCGTTGTAAATTGCAATATAAATACCGACTAATAAGACAATGATAATTAAAATTATCCATACTAATGGTGACATAATATTCCCCTTTCTATACGTTTATTTAATTTTATCCATTTCTGATATTGGAGGCAATAAAAAAAGAATGTCTAAGCGACATTCTCAATGAAAAGTATTAAATTCTGAAAATTAATAATCCTAATCCAACTATGGTTAAAATAATCAAACCGGCAAATTGCATGATTGTCCATTGAATAAAGAATTTCTTCTTACTTACACTACCGTGTTGGTTGAAAGTCTTTAATACCAACATATTGGCCATTGAACCAATAGCTGAACCAAAACCACCGATGTTTGAACCCAAGAATAATGCTTGGACATAGTTAGTAAACTTACCAACTAAGATAGTCGATGGTACGTTACTCATAACCTGACTTGAAAGAATTGAAGCGAAATAAGTTGAAATTTCGGAGTAAACCATACCATGAATTAAGTTAACAATTGCGGGAATTTGTTGGATATCACTAATAAAGATGAAGAAGCCTGTAAAGGTAAGAAGTAGGGCATAGTCAATCTTAAGCATTATGCGCGGATTGATGGCAAGTGCTAAAATTATGGCGACAATTAATGGCCAAATGATATCAATTGCTCTGAAGACGCCAAAGAAGAAGAAAATAAATACTACAGTTGTAATAATAGTAGGACGCCAACTAATTCTGATAGGTTCTGTTTTTTGAGTAGGAATATCTTTTTTAGGGATAAGCAAAAAGACCAGCCACATGATGATCAATGAAACTACCAAATAAGGTACAGACCATTCAAAAAACTTAATTGGACTTACGTTGTAGCGACTTACTAAGAAAATATTGTGCGGATTCCCCCATGGTGTAAATGCAGCACCAATATTTGCCCCCATACCAATTAAGGTAACTGGCAAAATTTGTGGTAGCTTGTAGCGCTTAGCGATATTTAAATAAAGTGGAATTAAAGTTAATACAGTAATGTCATTACCTAAGAACATACCGGCGATAACGGCCAAAACCGTGAACAGCATGTTCAACTTACGCGTATTATCTGCGATACTCGTAAGTTTGTACGCTAAAACATCCAGAACGTGCAAATAAGCATAGATCTGGATCAGCGTCAGCATTGCGGCAACAGACCATAAAGTGTGAAAGTTAATATCTGCTAACCGCGGCTTAGCGAAAAAAAGACTTACTACTGTAATTAAAACTGTAATCTGTAAAATTCTATCTTTAGCAATATTCTTTAAGACGGTCATAAAAGCGCCCCCTTACGTATTACAATCGTCTAAAAACCCTATGTACCATTTTGAGCCTTTTTGTGGTTGCATGCAATGATAAATTTTAAAAATATCAAGATTAGCGGCATTTTCGAGCATATTTTTAGTTAGTTGGAACTAGTCGTGCTATATTTAAATAAGTAAATTAATCAAATTTAGATTGAAAAGAGGAAACAAAATGACAGAGAATGCAATTTCAATCAATATTAAACCAGATGCTGCAGAAATGATTAAAAGCAAGATGGATGCAGATCACCAAATTGTCATCTTGGCTTTAGATGATGGTTCAACCAAGTATTCTAAAAAAGGCGGCACTTGTACTATTGGCGACAGCTTCCAGTTTGTAATCCTTGCTGAAAAAGATCCTAAGTATAATATTTCAATCGAAAATAATGCTGGTCTTGACTTGTATACTGCTCAGCCGGAAACAACTTTCTTTGAACCAGGTCTAGTGGTAAATGCGCGCAACTCAACTTTGAGTTTATCTTCAGACAGCGGCATTATTGATGGCGGGATGACCGTTACCCAATATGAACCTGAAGCAATTACTGCTGATGATCTAAAAAACGGCGGTCAATGTTAAAAATAAAATTAATCATAGGGACGAGGGAATGACCTCGTCCTTTTTTAGTATAGAATTAAGAAAGTGATTTCAATGCAAGGGGGGAAGAACAATGACTTTTGTCAAAGAAATAAAAGCATGTAGTCGTGAATTTTGCCAAAATTGGCTGCGGTATCTGCTACTTTTTATGGGATTAAGTTTATTTAATCAATTTATTGTTATTCCATTTTTTCGCTATATTACAACCTTTGTTTTGCAGGCTAGTGCTATTCCGTTCGTATCTTATCAAAATGTAGTGACGATCATTACGACGCATACGGTTGCCTTTTTAATTTTGATAATTGAGTTGCTGCTTTTATTAGTAATCTTGTATGCGCAATTAGCTTATTTACTTCATGGCGTTTGGGATATTAAGCATCAAGTTTTTACGTGGAAAAATAGTTTTATTCAAACTTGGCAAAATATCAAAAAAATTCGTTTGGGCACGCTTTTTATTTTGATGCTCTATTTTTTATTGGTAGTACCGTTAGCCGATGTCATCTTTAGAACACCACTTTTAAGCAAAGTGCAGATTTCAGAATTTATCTTGGATTATCTGACGAGAACGCCAATCTTGTTAGCCGTTTTGATTGCGTTTTATTTAGCCACTTTGATCCTTGGTGCAAGGCTAGTATTTACTTTACCCATCATCGTTTTTGACCACTTAAAGTCAGCGCAAGCAGTAAAAAGAAGTTGGCGATTAACGGCGCACTACCGTTGGCGGACGATTTGCTGGAGGATTATTGTTTTAGCCGTTTTATCTGCAGCAGTCATGACAATTTTCTATTTAGCAATGTATTGCTTGCAGCTATTAGTTGATTTATTACCTGGGAAATGTCCGTTAATTGTAGCCATTATCAATCTTTCGCTTGTTCAAATTATTAGTGAAGTAGCGTTAGTCTATGTTAGTGTACTGGGCTTATCTATTATTTTGAAAGCCTTAAGGCAAGAAAAGATAAGTCAAACAGGTAAAACTAAAAAGATAATTCTAAGTACATTAGTTGTGTTTGTACTAGTAATGATTAATGCAATATCCACCAATTATTTATATTTGACTAGTGTAAATGCTAAAGTGCCAGTAATTATTTCTCATCGCGGCGTTGATGATAAAAATGGCGTACAAAACACGTTACAGTCATTAAGAAAAACGGCTAAAGAAAAGCCGGACTACGTTGAAATTGATGTTCATGAAACTAAGGATAAAAAATTTATCGTAATTCATGATGAGAATTTATTGAAGCTAACAGGAGTTAATAAAGCCCCGAATGATTTAACTTTACGGCAATTAGAAAAGTTAACTGCCAAAGAAGACGGCTATCATGCTAAGTTAGTTAGCTTTGATCAATATCTTGAGGAAGCCAAAAGACTGCATCAAAAATTGCTAATTGAAATTAAAACGACGGCTAAAGATTCGAAGAAAATGCTGCAGCGCTTTAATCAAAAATATGGCAAAACGATTCTCAAAAATACGTATCAAGTACAATCACTCGACTATCGCGTGGTTGAAGGACTGCACTTAATTAATCCACGTTTGGTTGTCTTTTACATTCAACCTTATAATTTTACTTATCCGCAAAGTGTTGCTAGTGGATATTCAATGGAATATTCTACCTTGAATTCAGACTTTATTTGGCAAGCCCATTTGCAGGATCGTCCTGTTTATGCCTGGACAGTTAATGACGAAAAATTAATGAAGAAGATGATGTATCAACAAGTTGATGGCTTAATTACTGATCGAGTTGATTTAGCTAAAAAGGCAATTAAAAGTTTCCAAAAGGATGCTAGTTATGCTACGCGAATCTTAAATTATATTGTTGTCCTGCATCTGCCGAAAAATTTTGAATCTGCATGAAGACTTGATCTGAAGGGCTGGACATGGTAAACTATACTAGATTTTCGAAAATCTGAAAGGAAGTATAGCATATGCGTAAAGGTGAAAATTACAACACTGGTTGTGAACCAAACCAAAGACCTAAGAACAAGAGAAACGCAAAGAAGCGTGTTGCTCACGTAGCAGCAGTTGTTGCTTTCTTGAACAAGGCCGCAAAAGACGAAAACAAGTAATTTCGTTTTTTAAAATTAAGAAACAGAGGAGGGCTACTAAGAGATCGTTAGATTTGTTAGTAGCCTTTTTTCATGCAATGGGAATTTTGAGAAGGTTAGGTTATGAATAAAAAATATATTAGACTAGTATATTTTGCACTGCTGGCAGCACTGCTGGCAGCACTGCTTTTTCCAATTATTACATTTTGGCTAGCGGATTCTTTCCAAATTAACGTGATTAACGGTTTGTTAATGATTTTTGTATTAGCAATCTTCGTTGGCCTATTTTCAGCTAGATACTTAGTTAGTTGGCTGATTATTATTTTGACTACAGTTGCAGTTGCTTTTTTGCTGCTGGGGTATGTGGTAATGGCAAGTACTGAAAAGACATTCTTGATTATTGCCTTTCCGGTTGAAGCAATTTTATTAAGTGTGGTGCGACACCATATTTTGGACTGGAGTATTGTCTTTGGTCGTGAAAGCGATGCTAAGCGCTTGATAGGCCACTATGATTTAAACGTGAAGCTGCAGACTTATTACAATGCAAGTAAACTTTATGAAGATTATCTGAGAAAGATGAAACGTTACCCTGACATGAATATTTGGGTTAATGCGGAATTGATCAGTTGGGCACATCACCAACAAGTCGAAGAGCACCATCCACAATATCATGCCAAGTTATTACGTGAGATTGCCAAGATTTTAAAGGAGACACGCCTAAGATGCGAGTTTATCTATTACACTGGCGATGGTAAATTCTTGATCCTTTCACCTAGAGTTACAGATGAGATGTATAAGGAATTAGATGAGCAAGCTTACATTGCTTTGCAAAAATTGGATACCGGAATTCCGTTGATGCTTAAGGTAGCAACTCAGAAAGTAAACTTGCAAAACTGTGAAAAGTTTTCTGATCTGGACAAGCTCTTTAAGCATTTGGAACGAGGCCTAGAAACAGATATCATTGTGGAATATTTGAAGGCTGATCAAAATGACTAATTGGTTTTACTTTTTGGCAGTTGGCATTACGTTGATTTTTAGCATCTGTTTTTTCATCATTTTCTTTTGTACATTAAAAATTTTAAGTAATGTGAACCAGACTTTGATTAAATCGAAGAGGAAGAATGACAATGAGTGATGTAATGCAGATAATTACGTTGATTTCGATTTGGCTATCGCTGCTCATGTCGATGATTACTCTAAGTGGGGCAATTGCATTTTGGCTAAGGCACAGCAAGGTTTTAGTTAAAATCACACCGCTTCCTCGTTATCCTAAAGTGACGATCGTTGTCCCAGCCCATAACGAAGAATTGGTAATTAAAAATACGGCGACAGCAATTTTGAATCTTAATTATCCTAAGGATAAATTAGAAGTCTTATTTTACGCGGATAACTGTGAGGACCATACTGCTGATGTTCTAGACAGTGTTTTAGCAGAAGAAAGGTTTAAAAATCGTAACGCTAAAGTAATTAGACGAACTGGTACCGGTGGTAAGGCCGGAGTTTTAAACGATGCCTTGAAAATTGCTCACGGTGAATACCTAGGCGTTTATGATGCGGATGCCATGCCTGAAAGCAATGCGCTGTACTTTTTAGTTCGAAAAGTGTTGGAAAATCCTAAGCGTTATATGGCGGCTTTTGGTAGAAATAAAACGCGTAACGCTAAGCAGAACTTTTTAACTAGATGTATCAACCAAGAGATCGTTGTAACGCAGCGAATTCAACACTGCGGTATTTGGCAATTATTCAAAATTGGCCGAATTCCAGGTACTAATTTCATTATTAATAAAGAATATGTAGAATCAATCGGTGGCTGGCGTAATGGTGCCTTGACCGAAGATACCGATATTTCCTTTAAGATTATGGGCTCAGGCAAATTGATTGCACTGGCTTATAACTCTGAAGCTTTCCAGCAAGAACCAGAAAGATTGAAGGACTATTACTTCCAGCGTTTGCGCTGGGCTAAAGGCAACTACGAAGTGGTCATCAACAACTTCAAGCACTTGTTTGATCGAAGCAATTGGCGCGTAAAACTAGAAACGTTTTATTACTCATGTACTTTCTTCTGGTTTAATGCCGCAATTATTTTGTCTGACATTATTTTCTTAGCCAATGTGATTGCAATGATCGTCCACATTTGGCAGCCAGGAGTGCAATTGCCATTCACAATTACTTCAAGCAACATCTTGCTGGCACAGATTTTGTTGCTTAATTGGCTACTGATGATTTTGCTTTATATTTTGCAAATTTATGCGGCCATGTGTACGCAGTTTGGTCAGGCAACTACTGGGCAAATTTGGCTAGCCTTGGCCTCATATTTCTCATATTCGCAATTGTTTATCGTAGTTTCCGTTCATGCAGTATGTTCAGTTACGGCCGATAGATTGTTCCACCGTGATAGTACTAAGTGGGTTAAGACGAAGAGATTTGCCGATTAAGGAAGAAAAATGAAGAGACTAAATCATAATCATCATTTATCCCTGTATTTTATAGTTATTATCGCTATTTTTTCAGGGATTATGGCATATGTACGATTGCAAAACGGTAGCCAATTGCGCCACAATTTTTATAGACAATGGCACGAAGATTACGTTGTTAAAGTTAATAAACAAGAGAGTTTTATTGATACGACGCCAAAAACAAAAACCAGAACCGCGCTATCTGAAGGGCAAGGCTACGGCATGTATATTGCTGTTTTGTCTGCTAAAAGAAAGTGGAGCAAGAAAGAATATTTTGATCAACTGAATAATTTTTATCTCAAGCACCGCGAAACGATTAATAAAGACAAGACAGCATTAATGTCTTGGCGTGCCGTTGAAAATAATGGTCACTGGACGATTAATAAAAATAGTGCCACAGACGGTGACTTATTTATTGCCCAGGCATTATTACTAGCCAGCAAGCAGTGGCATGATGATAAGTATCAAAAAGAAGCGCATGCCATTTTGCAAGATATTTTGCGCTATGAGTACAATCCTGATACTGAAACGCTGACTGTCGGAGACTGGGCTGATTCGAAGTCCAAGTACTACAATTTAATGCGGACTTCTGATGTGATGCCGGAATTCTTCGACAACTTTTATCAAGAAACAGATGATAAGCGCTGGCTCGTGATCAAAAATACGATGCTTAAGCGACTTAACCAGCTCAGTCATCAAAATAAAACTGGCTTAGTGCCTGATTTTGCTTGGGTAAGCAAAAATGACGCCAAACCGGTTAAGCCCAAGACTATTTCAACAGAAAATGATGGCTACTATTCTGCTAATGCTTGTCGTGTTCCGATGATGTTGGCGGGATGCAATGATCGCTCAGCACAGAACACTTTAAAGAGGATGCTTAAATTCTTTAGTAAGCAAAACACCATAACAGCAGGCTATACTCTAAAAGGCAAGCCATTAAACAAGTACCAGTCTGCCAGCTTCAGTGCACCGATTTTCGATGCCGTATCGTTCAATCGAAATGAAGGCTATGACGATTTGTTCATGTCTCAGCAGTATATTTTTGCGCGTCATTTACCGCGAAATAATTATTATGATGCCGCATTGACGACAATGGCTGCTTTAGATGCTGATAAGCTATAAAAAAATCCCACAAAAGTGGGACTTTTTTTATTTTTGTTTTTATTTATTCACTTGTTCTTGCATCCCGGCAAATGCTCGTCGCAAAGCTAGGATACCGACCATTATGGCAGCTATATTTGCATCTTATTTTGATTTTTGATAACATAGTAAAAATTTTTAAACATTTTTAGCAATAAATTTTTAAGAGGAGGACAAAAAATGGGATTAAATGCATACATTCAAGGTTTTAACAGTTTAGAGTCAATCGATCGTGCACCAGGTTACTTCAAGTACCACCACCACTCAGTAGCTGATCACTGCTTCAGAACGGCTGAACTCGCACAAATGATGGGTGATATCGAAGAAGTTCACGGCAATAAGAAGATCAATTGGAAGGCCCTTTACGAAAAGAGTTTGAATCACGATTATACTGAACGTTTCATCGGTGATATTAAGACACCGGTTAAATACGCTACTCCTCAACTTAGAAAGATGATTGGTGACGTTGAAGAAACAATGACCACCAAGTTCATTAAGGATGAGATTCCAGAAGAATTTCAAGAAATTTATACTAAACGTCTCTCAGAAGGCAAAGATGATACTTTAGAGGGTAAAATTTTATCAATCTGTGATAAATTAGATTTGTTATATGAAGCTTATGGAGAAATCGAATTAGGTAATCCGAACCCGGTTTATATGCAAATGTTCAAGGAAAGTCTTGAAACGATCAAGAAGTTCGACGATTTAGTTTGCGTACAATACTTTATTAAGAAAATTTTGCCAGATCTTTTTAAAGGTGATTTCGCGGGAAAGGATAAGATGCAACGAATAGCTTTTAGCATTCTATTGTTAGGGGATGATTAGGTGAAATTTCAATGTAGTTCATGCGGGCTACGCATGGACTCTTTGCATTTTAAGCAAGAGGGGTTAATGAATCCTAAGTTGACCAGTATTTGCGACATTTGTATCACGCGCAACCTGAATCCGGAAGATTACGCAAATGATGCGGTCGCAACTTTTGCTCAAAGCTTGCTTTACACGTTTGTCGGTGCAAAGAAACAAGATCAATCAGGTTTTATTGTGAAAAATAAAAAGGACCGTAAAAAATACGAGGCCTTTTTACAAGATTATGATGGCAATGAAATCGCCCGCCAACAGATTAAAAGGTCTGATTTGAATTTGGCGGTAATTAAAAGCGAAGATGGCAAGCTTAATTATGTGCCTAACCAAGGCGTAACTTTTGAGCAAAATTTAAAGGGAATGGATTTGGAGATCAATTTCCAGTTAAACGAAGTTGATTTTATTGATCGTGAACGCATTCGGGCCAAGTATAAATACCGTTGTCAATATTGCGGCAGACGTGGCCGCAGCGTAGATCATAAGGATCCTGTTTCTCTTAGTCACAACAACAGCTTAGATAATTTAACTTTAGCTTGTGCGGAATGCAACCGAATTAAGTCGGATATGCCTTATAAGTTGTTTATTCAACTGAATGATCAAATTTCTGAGATCAATAAAAAGCTAGTTAAGTATGAAGATGCGCTGGGTACTTTGAGAGAAGAATTTGAGCATCGTCGGCGCTATTTAGCGGCTCAAGTACACCTTAAGGGTGTGATCAATGATCCTGAGCTAAATGCGATTAGAAAGCAAAATAAGAGCTTACAGGATGCCATTGATAGTTTACAAAGTGATTATGATGATTTGCGTCAAACGCGCAAGACGTATTTTGATACGGGCTGGAAATTAGCTCGCATTAAGGAAAATAAGGATATTATTTAAAACGTAAAAAAGCGCTATTTTTTGTAAACTCAATTCAAAATAGAAAATGAGTTTTAAAAAGATCATCCCCATATAGGAATGATCTTTTTAATTTTGATCTATCTAATTCGATCTTCTGGATCAAATAAATATTTGTCCCATTTAACTTCATTTTGGACAGTAGGGTGGAAGAGCAAGAATGCTAGCAACAGTTGACCAACGTAAGGAATTACGCCCAGCCACCACCAACCACCGTTAAAGCCTGCGTCGTGCAGACGACGAACAGTGTGACCTAATTGTGCTAAAAAGGCCCAAATAGCTGCTGCAATAAAGAAAATAATAAAAATGATGAAGATTACACCGATTACCTTGGCATCGCCAGAATCAAATTCAGTAACGCTGAAAGGAGCTAAAAGCATGAAAGCAAGTAGGTAACAAGCAAGTACGCCGATTGTCATGATAACATGGCTAATTGCAGTACCTACCCAGAATGAGGTTCTAGTAGATCTAGCATCCCACTTGAAGCAGTCAAAGAAGTGTTCCTTCAAGATTTGACCAATAGTTGGTATAGGAACATTACTTTTTGCGCCGTCCTCAGGATAATCTTGATCGCTGAACAAGTACTTGCCCCATTTAACCTTGTGTTGGACAGATGGCTGAAGTGCTAAGTAAAACATAAACATTGTGCCATAACCAGTGAAGGTAGCCCAGTACCAGTAGCCGCTGTAGCCAACGTCATGCAAACGACGGATCATTTGACCAAGGCCAGCTAGAAATACCCAGACATAGATAGCAATCGCAACAACAGCGTCGATTACTCTGATACCTGGATTAAGGCCCTCATTGAAAGCATAGAAGCCAACTACAATAGCTAAAATGGCAATAATGAAGTTGGTTAAGACGCTCCACCAGTAGGACTTACGAGTGGTTCTTGCGCTCCAATCGAAGGGATGCAAGTAGGTTTCGTTTAAAATTTGACCAAAACTTTCTGCTGGTGGTTTTGGTAAATCTTCATCATACGATTTGACGAAGTAATACACTCTTTCATTCATAAATATTCCTCCAATTAATTTTTTATTAATTATAAACTAAAAAAGCAGGGAAGTAATCAAACTTCTCTGCTTTTAAAATTTTAAAAGTCCATTTTTCTGAAGTTACTCAGGAACTTTTGTGTCTTTTCATTCTTTGGATGATCAAAGATTTGATCAGGTGAACCTTGTTCAGTAATGATACCGTCACTGATGAACAATACACGGTCTGAAATGCTCTTGGCAAAGCCCATTTCGTGGGTAACGATCACCATCGTCAAACCGGTTGTAGCAAGCTTTTGCATAACGTCTAATACTTCGCCAACCATTTCTGGGTCAAGGGCACTAGTTGGTTCGTCGAACAATAAAACTTCTGGATTCATTGAAATCGCACGGGCAATAGCAACACGCTGTTGTTGACCACCAGATAATTGTTGTGGTTTAGCCTTGATAAATGGATCCATACCAACCTTTTTAAGGTTCTCCATAGCAATCTTACGTGCTTCGTCTTTTGAACGCTTGAGGACCAATTCTTGGCCGATCATGCAGTTTTCCAAAACATTCTTGTTTTCGAATAAGTCGAATTGCTGGAATACCATGCCGACCTTGGATCTAAAGGTATTACGGTTGTAACCAGGTGCCAAAATGTTTTCATCGTGGAAATCGATCTCGCCACCAGTAGGTTCTTCGAGCAAGTTGATGCAGCGAAGGGTAGTAGACTTACCACCACCGGAAGGACCAATGATGGTCACGATCTCGCCTTTGTTGATATCGAAAGAAATGTCCTTCAATACCTTGTGAGCCCCATAGGACTTTTGCATATGCTTTAAACTTAAAATTACTTCGTTTGATTCAGTCATTAATTGTTTGCCTCCGCATCTTTTGGAGTACCAACTTGAACTTGGTTAGCCATCAAGTTGTAGTTCTTTTTACCTTCAAGTTTCTTTTCAATAAAGTTGAAGATTCTGGTAATAGTAAATGTCAAAATTAAGTAGATTGCCGAAATCATTAAGTAAGTTGGGAAGAACTTGAATGATTGACTGGCAATAGTAGTACCAACGAAGAACAATTCAGAAACTGAGATGATACTCAATACTGAAGTATCCTTGATGTTAACGATAAATTCGTTGGTGATTGATGGTAAACAGTTTCTAATAGCTTGAGGCAAGATGATATGCCACATTCTTTGGTTGTGAGTCATACCAAGTGCACTAGCTGCTTCAAATTGTCCTTCTGGAGTAGAAATAATACCACCACGGATAACTTCGGCAAGGTAGGCACCAGTATTGATTGAAACAATGATTAAAGCGGCAATAGTTCTGTTTAAGTTTAAGTGCCAGAATTGAGCAATACCGTAGTAAATTACAGCGGCCTGAACCATCATTGGAGTACCACGGAAAATTTCAACGTAAACTGATAATAACCATTTTACGAAGTTTAAAGCCCAACGCTTACCGCGAGTAGTTGGGGTAGGGATGGTACGAACGATACCTACAAGCAAACCGATAAAGAAACCAACAATAGTACCAACTAAGGCTAAAAGTAAAGTCATACCAATACCGGACATGATCATGCCGCCGTATTGCTTCCAAGTAGTTACTAACCAGTTTTCCTTCTTAGTTTGGTTACCAGCCTTAGGTTGTTCCTTAACGGCTTGTGACATCAATTGTTCACGCTTTTTGTTAGAAATAGTTCTTAAAGTAGCGTTAACTTCGTTAAGTAATTTAGTGTTGCCCTTTTTAACACCAATACTAGTTACGGAATCATCATGATCAACGTGGAAACCAGCCATCTTGTTCAAGTTAACGGCAATGATGTTAGGGTTAACGCTGTGGTAACTTTCGAATTCGATGTCTTCTGCAACATAACCATCGATGGTACCAGAAGCTAAACTTTGACGCATGGCTGAGAAGTCACGCATAGCTGGTTCACGCTTAGCACCCTTTAATTGCTTGATTAAATCGTAGTGCAAAGTACCTTGTTGAGCAGTTAACTTAGCACCCTTAAAATCAGATAATTTCTTAGCATTTGAGTATTTACTTGCTTTATTGGTAATAACAACGAAAGTACTCTTTCTGTATGGCTCTGAAAAGTTGATAGCCTTACGTCTTTCAGCAGTAGGACTCATACCAGCGATGATTAAATCAATTTTGCCGGAAGTTAAAGCAGGTAATAAACCATCCCATTGAGTCTTTTCAACCACAACTTTTTTGTGAAGTCTCTTACCAATAATTTTGGCGATTTGAACGTCATAACCATTTGCATAAGAATTTGAGCCATCAATTGGCACAGCACCGTTTGTCTTCTTAGGTTGAGTCCAATTGTATGGTGGATAGTTAGCTTCCATACCTATTTTTAATACGCTGGAATCTTTTTTAGCAGCTTGAGTCTCGCGGCTGTTAAAGCTGAATCCAATAAATAAACCGATCAGGATTGTTAGTAATGCTGCAATCCATCTAAATCTTGACTTCAATGAAAAACCCTCCAATGTTTTCAACATAAAGCCAATACAATAAAGCGTAAATAAAAACCTCGGTGCTTCATCAGCAACGAGGTCATAATCATCAGTATTAAAACCAAATCTTATAGCGCTCCCTGGGGACTAACCAGGACAGTCTATAGAATATTGTTCTATAGCCCAACAGATCAACACGCGAATGTTAAATCCATTTCGGCGGCAGCCCTAAGATAACCTTCATTGTCTTCGCGGACTCTGAATTATCTTGTGGTTGTCGCAACCTCTATTGCATTGGAAAATTATTTAACTATGGAAAGATAATAAAAGAAAAATTAAAATATGTCAAGTCCATCCATTATTTTTAGCATAATTTCTCTTTTTCATATCTGAAACGTAAGGATTTCCAGCTACGTAATAACGTAGTTTTTTATTAGCCCAAATAGGATCAGATTGATTAATACCCACGCGTTTATCTGCAATAATCTCTTGGGCAGGTTTTCTGTGTTTGTCTTCAAGATCAATTATAAATGGAGAATCAGAAAGAAAATGCAAATTCCAATTCTTGTCGTGTATTCCAAAAGCCTGCATCATTTTGGCTGGGCCATTAGTAAGCAAAACGCCGCTTTTGCCGTTTCTGTTTTTAATCATAGTATCAATTCCCCAAACAGGTTCAATTGCTCTGATAAGAATCCCTTGTGGTTCATTTTCTTCTTGACAGGCAACATCAAAAAAGAAATATTGTCTTTGTGCGTAGATATAAATGGTGCCGCCGCGGCGGTAAAGTCCTTCGTTAGCGGGACTGCGATGACCGCCATAAGAGTGGGCTGCACGATCATCTTTGCCCATGTACGCTTCAGCCTCGACAATATAGCCACCTAATTTTTCTTTTCCCTCATTATAAATAAGAGGTCGTCCAATTAAATCGTGTGTAATTTCATCAGTTGGACGATTAGTAAAGTAATTTGTGTAGTTCATTTAACGCCTTTCTGGTTTAAATTTTTTAATCTTAGTTATAGACTAATCTAAAAGAGAGGATTCTTTCAAATGAGTGAAATAAAATTAGTAAGAATTTATGATCATGAGCAACCTGCTGGCTATAGAATATTAGTTGATCGTATGTGGCCACGAGGAATAAGCAAAGTTAAAGCGGCCCTGGATGAATGGGATAAGCAGATTGGACCGACAAATGATTTAAGAAAATGGTTTAATCATGAGGATGAGAAGTTCCCGGAATTTGAACAAAAGTATATTACAGAATTAGATGCCAATGATTTTATGCCTGAGTTTATCAAAACTGTACAAGAGAAATTGAAAATAGGTGATGTACTCTTTCTTTATGGGGCTAAAAATAGGGAACATAATCAAGCGGTTGTTTTGAAGAAATATGTAGAAAAGAAATTGAAGTAAATAAAGAAGCTTATCATAACAGATAAGCTTTTTTATTTTAAATATGCTTATGTCCATGACGTTTAACACGCCAGAAGTGGAAAAGAATAGTCAAAGTTAAAATAGTAAAAACAATGATGGCGAAAACCATGTTTGGTAATTCAAAACGAAGAGGTGGAAGTGCTAAAAGTAATTTTAAGGCGATAATCCCAATTAATAGATAAGCCATTGGCTGTAATTCAGGGATGATATCCATTAATTTAATAATTATTTCGGCAACCCCTCTCATGCAGAGAATACCGATCATTCCACCGATTAAAACTACGACAGGATTACTTGAGACAGCTAATGCCGCCAGAACTGAGTCGATAGAAAATACGATATCCATGGATTCAATTGAGATAACCGTTCGCCAGAATAAAGACAAAACGTGTTTCTTCTTTTTCTTTCCTTTATGGTGAGCGGCCTCACGCTCTTCCTTTTCTTTTTCACGTTCAGCGGCTTGTTTAGGGTGACGCTGATCATAGAAAAACTTAAAAGCTAGGTAGAATAAATAAATACTACCAGCTAATTTAATTTCCCAAAAATGAATTAAATATGTTCCAATTCCGATAACAATAAAGCGGAAAAGGTAGGCACCCCATAAACCATATAATAATGATTTTTCCTTTTCTGCTTTTGTAGGCAACACTTGTGTTTGTGCTGCTAAAACTACGGCATTGTCAACGGAAAGCAAACATTCCATTAAAATCAGGGTTAGGATAATCATCCAATCTTTACCACTGGTTAAAACATGAGCCCAGTTGCCTAGGTCAAAAAATGGGGCATACATTTTAAAGATTGCCATGCATATGACTCTTTTCTAAATCAATTAACCTAACTTTTTCTTTTTGTCCTAGACGATAAGTTCCCACTTGATTATTGGAGAGAATAACTCTGTGGTCTGGAATAAAAATCAAAACAGGATTTAACGCTACCGCATGTGCTACTGCGCGTGCAGAAGTAGCGTTAGGTAATGATGTTGCAATATCACCGTAACTGGCTGTAAAACCATATGGAAGATTTTGCACAACTTGTAATGTTTTTCTTTGGAATTCAGTGCCAAATTCAGAAATATCAATCGGAACATCAAACTTTTTTCTTGTTCCAGCGAAATATTCTTTTAATTGTTCAATATATGGAGCTAATTTTTTAGGATCATGTACAAGCATTCGGTGAGGATAAAAGCTAAAAATGGGAGAAACGCTTTTGTCACCTTTGAGCCCTACGTAAGTCAAACCAAATATGGAAGCTGTTAAAAAGTAAGTCCATGGTTTGATCGTCACATAATCATAATAAAAAACCTCTGCCATATTTTCACCACCTACATAAATTTTCACTTTGAAAATATTAAATGTTATATTAATTCAATATTTTAAATACATCAAGAGCGTCACCAATAATTTGTTTAATTCCTGATGCAGGAATCTTAGTTTTGTTAATGGAAAAAATCTTTGCTTTCTCATTGCGATAGGCCAAAAGTTGAGCAAATGGATAAACTACAAAACTTGTCCCACAAATAATAACTAAATCAGATTTTTGCATAATTTCAACGGATTTAGTTAAAGTTTCAGGCTTAATTGATTCACCATATAGTACTATGTCTGGTCGAATAATGCCACCGCAATTTTGATGGATGTAATTTTGAGAATATTTTTCGTAAGAAATTGAATGGTGACATTTAGTACAATATATATTATATAGATTTCCATGAAACTCTGTCACGTGTTTATTTCCGGCTTTCGTATCCAAACAATCAATATTTTGGGTAATAAGATCACCTTTTTGATTGCAAATTTGAGCGATTTTTTGGTGGATTAGGTTGGGTTTAGCGTCTGGGAAATACATATTATTCATTACAAATTGGTAGAAAAATTCTGGACGGTTGTAAAGAGTGCTTTCACTAAGAATATTTTCCGGACTTTCTTGCACGCCGTTATAAATCCCATTTTTTGAACGATAATCAGGAATGCCTGAATGAGTTGAGACACCTGCGCCGGTTAAAAAAACGATGTGGTTTGCTTTATCAATTTCTTGTTGCAATTCTATTAAATCAGATTTTTTCATAGTTTATGCCTCTGTTCTATAATCTGTTTGTTTAATTATGAATCCTGTCTTTGTTATAATTAAAAGAAATAAATTTTTTGAGGGGATTTTTATGGCTTATATGTCTTATTTTTACATTGTAGTTAATATATTGATGCTAGCTTATGCTTGCTACAGTTGGTATTGGCAAGCTAAAGTAGAATTTCGTGGACACTATCGTATCTCCTCAATCGTTTGGGCAATTATTTTTATTTGGTTAGGTTTTACCTGGAACTACATTGAAAAAGGTGATCCAGGTTTAAACGTATTTTTAGCCTTATTCTTGTTAATTAGCATAGTTGATGGTTTTTCAGGTTTTAGTCCTAAAAAAATGGTGGTTTCAGGTTACTTTAAGCGAACGGTTAAGTACGATGAAATCTCTAGTGTCACATTAATTAATGTCCCTAATCCTAAAAAGCCATTAGTAATGGCCATTTTTAGAACTAACAATAATAAGGCATATATGATGCGGTTTCGGATTCAAGCTAACGAAGTTATTGCCGCATTGCAAAAATATATAGGTAAAAATATTCCCGTTGAAATCCAATCATAAGATTGGGGAAAGCATCCGTGAAAAACTTTGCAAGGTTCGTAATATACGACCTTGCTTTTTTATTTCCTCGTGAGTAAGCAAGTGAGATTTTTTCATATCTGCTTCAAAAACTTCGATCATTTTTTTAGTAAATTTTTTATCATAGAAAATGGCATTGTCTTCAAAGTTAAGATCATATGAACGATAATCTTGATTCATCGAACCAACGGTAGAAAAATAATCATCGATGATAGTAGTCTTCGCATGTAAGAAGCCGTCTTCATAAATATAAATTTTTACGCCGCAGCGTGTAAGCTCATTGGCATACCATTGAGAAGCCCGGTAAATAAAAGGGTGATCGGGCTTGCACGGGATCATGATTCTCACATCGACACCAGACATAGCGATAGTTTGCCATGTGGCAAAGACGGCATCGTCAGGAATTAAGTAAGGTGTTTGAATCCATAATCTTTTTCTCGCTAGCTGCATTAAGCGCATCATACCGTTACGCATATAGGGAATATAACGGTCAGGGCCATCAGAAATGATCTGTGTAGCAACATCTCCGCGATGGATCTTTTTTTCATCAAGATCAGGGAAAAGCGTATCGTTAAAGCGAATAATTTGTTCAGGACGTTTGATAGAAGCGTTCCAGTCCATCACGAATCGCTCTTGCAATAACAAAGAAGCAGAGCCGACGATGCGCACCTGACTATCACGCCAATGACCAAATTTCTTTTTCCTTCCTAAGTATTGATCACCGATATTGAAGCCACCAGTCCAGGAAATACGCCCATCGATTACAACAATCTTACGGTGCAAATGATAGTTAATTCGATATCTAGTGATCATATTTCTGGAAGTAATAAAAGGCAAAACCTCTCCGCCGGCTTTGCGTAATTGATCAAACCAGGCCTTGGTTGCACCCATTGATCCCCAGGCATCATAGATAACTCGTACTTTTACACCTTGTTTAGCCTTTTGGATTAAAAGTTGTAAAACGCGGTTACCAATATTGTCGCTATAAAAAGTATAAAACTCTACATTGATAGTTTCCTTTGCTCGAACTATGTCTTTGAGCAAATCATGAAAGAAGGTTTCACCCTCAGTATAGAGTTCCACGTTGTTGTTTTTGGTGAGAGGCGATTCATTATTGCGGTTAAAAAAATGAATCGCGATTTCGCCTAATTTAGAAGTGTCAGAGGGGCTGACTTCTTTGGGTGCTTTGGCAATTGATTTTTGAACGTTGCGTAAGCCAATGTGGTGTTGCTTATTAATTGAAAAAATATTTTCCTGGGAAATACCCCGGCCGAAAAATGCATAAAGAGTAAGACCAACTACTGGAAAAATAAGCAAAATAATTAACCAGGCCCAAGTTGTAGAAACTGATCGCCTTCGGTGGAAAACGATGTAAAAAGCAAGGAGTGTGTTAGTAATAAAGATAATTCTGATAAAATCATGCCACCAGACCATGTTCTTCCTCCCAAATACAGTCTATTTTTTTAAATTGAGAAATTTATCAACAATATCAATAACGAATGGATTATCATGCATCCAACTATGTTCTGCATCATTTTTGCCGCGAACTTCTACTTCTTGGTAGAAATGTGCTTTAGGAGCCAAAATGTAGCGGATGCTTTTAGCTGAAACTACAGAAATAAATTTATCAGTGTTAGTGTTATCAAGAACATTGCCGTAGATATTTAGCACTGAAATATTTGAATTGAATTTTCGGCGATTAAAAAGCAAATATAAATAATGAGGATTCATGACACTAGGACGGCCATTTTCATTAAGAATATTTACGTTAGGAATATCGCCTAGATAAGTAACACCGTCAAAGGGGCCGGCAATTAACGCACATTTAATTAAATGAGGGAAAGTTTTACTAGAGGCATGCTTCATTTCCGTTCTAATGATGCAAGGACAGGCTAAGGAGTGAGCTACAGCAATATAATTTTTGAAGTGATATTTTTTAGAAAGAAAGGGTAAAACAAAGCTAAGATAATAATCAATGCCGTAAATTCCCACAATTCTTTGACGAAAGGCAACCTGTACAATAGGATGCTCATCGCCGGACCAAGTACCTTCTAATTTGAAGTTGCCTAATAAATCAACCGTAACCTTTAAAAATTTATCGGTTCTCTTATCATGCATTGCTTGATGAACCATTACATTAGTAGTGTAATCTCCACCGCGAAAGCCATGGAAGTAAATAATAGGAACTTGCTTTACTGAACTTTCTTGAATTACTGCCTTGTTTTCGATGTGTCGTTTGCGTAACTTGAGAAAGATACGTGTAGGGGCAAAGGAAGCAAGCAGACCTAATGAGATCATGTTAAACATGCTGGGTTCTTGTTTTAGATCATATTTATGGTTCTTTTCAGCCTCTTCGGCATATTTTTTGGAGTTAAAGAACATTTTTGCCACCTTCTTACATAATTCCCTATAATGAATAATAATTATATTTTAACATTGGGTAGAGATTTTTTGTTTTTGAGGTGAATCATGAAGTTTTATGCTGTAAAAAATGGTCGTGTACCAGGCGTCTACCGCACGTGGGATGATGCAAAAAAGCAGGTAGATGGTTTTTCCGGAGCAGAGTATAAGTCATTTGAAAATATTACTGATGCGACTGACTATCTAGGTTTAAACAATGGGACTCAGGGAGATATTTTGCAAAAGGGTGAAGATACCTTGCAAAATGCCATTGCCAAGATTAAACAAGAAAGTAATAGAGTAAAAAATAAGCCACAAGCTAAAAAAGTAACGGCGCATTCAACCGTAGAGTTTTTTGCAGTGACTTATACTGATGGCGGTACTCGTAATACAGGCGTATATAAGGGCGGCCATGTTAAGAAAACTGATAAAGCAGCGTGGGCTTATTTGATTGAATGGGATGATCAAGAAGTTCATGATTCAGGCGGTGAATATGGTGCAACTAACAATAAGATGGAACAGACTGCTTTGATTAATGCTTTGAAAAAACTAATTGAGCTTGGCTTTAATGAAAAGCATTTATTGTTTGTGCTAGATTCTAAGTATGTTTTAAATGCAATTAATCAGCACTGGTTAGCCGGTTGGAAGAAACGCGGTTGGAAGCGTTCTGGCGGACCTTTAAAAAATGTGGCAGAATGGCAAGAACTTGATCGTTTGCTTAAGCATTTCCCAGATAGTACATTTGAATGGACTAAAGGCCACGCCAATAATCGAGGCAATGAATTTGTGGATCATGAATTAAATCGCTATATGGACAATAAAATGTAAAAAGCATAAAAAAATACCTGATTTCAAAAAATCAGGTATTTTTGTTTACTTAAACAAACCACTGAAGAAATTGACAATGCTATCCCAAATTTGTTGGAAAAGATTGCGGTTTTCAGGAGTGTTGAATTTATTGAAGATGTTCTTAGCACCATTTTCAATTTGGTTAGAAAGCTTAGCAGCTTGGCCTTTAAAATCTCCATTCTTTAAAGCACCAGAATCACGAATTTCAATTAACAAATTAATAATTTGATTCTTTTGATTGTTGTTAATGGTGTTGCCTAAGTGATTAATATTAATTTGATTATTCACAATATCACGAATTTGGCTGTCAGAAATATTTTGTCCTTGTTTAGCCATTTCTGATTTGGCGCCAGCAACCGCATTGTTCAATTGAGCATCAGAATAACCTTTTTTGCCCTTGTTGTCTTGGGTAATGCCACTCAAAGTATTCATTTCATCTTGAGCTGCATTAACTTGTTTTTGATTTAAAGCATTACCGTTTTTAGCATATGCGGCATAAACACCGGCTAAAGCACCAGAACCATCAATCGGAATAGCACTGGTTACATAAATATTAGCATCAGTAATTCCTGCGGTTAAAGCTGCATTTTTGTATTGGTTAGCGGTAATAGTTGTGATATTGTTTTTACCGTTATAGTCTAAAATTTTAACGTTGATTCCAGAGCCACTATTTGTTTTTTGAATCATTGCACTGGACCAAACACCAGATGAAGTGGTGAAATTATCGCCAGATGGGTTTAAATATTTAACTAGGTCTGAACCAGTAACTGTAATGGTTTGATAATTGCCGCCATTTAATGGAGCAGTTAAAGTTTTCAGAGTACCTTGTTTTTGTGATTCGGTTAAAGATGTTCCCAGAGTGACCACTGGGGTGTCGTCGTCAGCGAGTACTGTCTGTTTTTTGCCAAAAGAAAGTATCGCGACAACGCTAAGCAAAATTGCCGTAATTAATGTAAGTGATTTTTTCATGATTAATCTTCTTCCTCTTCATCGAAAATATATTCTGTTTAATACGCCTCATTATACTAGAAATTTTTAAAAATTTAATAGGAGCATATTCTAAAACTTTCTTAATTTCGAACTGATTCTTAAAGATGATATAATAAGTAGCAATAAAGGGGGACATTATGTTACAAGTGCCAAAGTTAACTATTATTATGCCGGTTTATAATACGGCACAATACTTGCCACGTGCTTTCGATGCTTTGCTTAAGCAAGTTAATAAAGCATTTAAGCTAATTGTGGTTGATGATGGCTCAACTGACAATTCGGTTGAGGTAGCGCAAAGCTATGCCTCCCGTTTTCCATATTTCAAATTAATTCAAAAGGAAAATGGAGGGCCTTCTGACGCACGTAATGTTGGTATAAAGTATATCGACACGCCATATGTCACCTTTCATGATGGCGATGATTGGGTAGATCCAGGCTATACTGCATTCTTTATTAGTGCCTTTGAAGAACATCCAAATGTAAATCTTGTATCATGCGGTTATTGGATTGATTACCCTGATAAAAAAGAACGTGTTGTTGGCCACCCAGAAGGTGGATTTTTAACACGTGGTGAAACTTACCTTAAATTAACTAATGTATTTGGTTCACCAATGAAGGGATATAGCTGGAACAAAGCTTATAAAACAGCGATTATCAATAAATATCACTTAAGATTTGATCGTGATATCTCTTTATTAGAGGATCAGATTTTTAACGTTAAATATACTTCAGTAGCTAGAGGTGTGTACTATACTCAAAAGCCGTATTATCATTATTGGCAAAGAAAAGGCAGTATTATTCACCAACCTAACTTTAAGAAGGTAGCGGATAATTTTCGCGGTAATTATCGTGTATGGCACAAGATCATTAAAACTATTATGAAAGATCGTGAAGAAGAAAAGATTCGTAAAAAGCTAGATCGTTCAGCCTTGCGTGATAGTGACGCTCAATAAGAGAGGTTTTTATGAAAGAAAAAGTTAATGGCATCGAATTTTATTATCATAAACTAGGCAAAGGGGCACCTTTGCTTCTTTTACATGGTCACCATCTAGATGGGGGCATGTTTGATAAAATCGTTGCCCCACTTTCTCTTTATTACACGGTTTATGTACTCGATATGCGTGGTCATGGATTAAGTGAAGGTGATATTGCGGAACACTATCATACTGAAGTGGAAGACGTTTATGCCTTTATTAAGCAAGTAGGCATCGAAGGATGTTACTGCTTCGGTTTTGATGCAGGTGGATTAGTTGCGATGATGCTAGCTAGAAAATATCCAACAATTTTTAAGAAAATGATTGTTGCTGGGGTATTTGTTAATGGTGCCGGCATTCGTCCATACCACTACTTAACTGAAGGGTTTCACCGCTTTTTGAAGCTTGATCGTGATAGTCGTGTCGAATTAACCGAGTCCTTTATCTCTGTTGATGATTTGAAGAAAATCACGATACCAACACTTTGTGTAGTTGGAGAAAGAGATTGGGTTAAGGTGGAACACGTTCGCTGGTATAGTCAATTTATGCCCAATGCGAGATTAGTTATTATGCCACGTCAAACACACGATAGCTATGCAGTGCGTAGCCTTAAGCTATTAGATTTGATTAAAGAATTTTGTAAATAATTAAAAAGGAGAAAAATTATGGTTAAAGTTGTAGTACTTGGTGCTCACGGACAAGTAGCCCAAATTGCTGAAAGATTTTTGTTTGCAGATAAAGAAGTTCAACCTTCATTATTTTTACGTAATGCTAAGCGTATGGAAGATAAAAAGAATCAAGCTACAATCTTTGAAGGCAGCGCAACTGATGCCGCACAACTTGAAAAAGCTATGAAGGGCCAAGACATTGTTTACGCTAACTTAGGCGGCAAAGATGATATTGATCTTGAAGCAGAAGCCGTTATTGAAGCAATGAAGAATGCCCGCGTTAAGAGATTGATTTGGATTTCTACTTTGGGCATTTATGATGAAGTTCCAGGCAAGTTTGGTGAATGGAACAAGGAAACTTTAGGTGACTACATTACTGAATATGCCAAGGCTGCTAAGAGAATTGAAGAATCTGGCTTAGACTACACCATTATTCGTCCAACTTGGATGGACAATAAAGATGAAGTAGATTATGAAAAGTCTAAGAAGGGTGAACCAATCAAGGATACTGAAGTATCACGTAAGTCAGTTGCCGCATATGTTTATCATTTGATCAAGAATCCTAAAGAAGACGTTGGCGAATCAATTGGCTTAGGTAAGCCAGGTACTGAAGGAGATAAGCCTAGCTGGTATTAAAAATGTGGATCATTTTAATGAAAAACGCCCGAAAATCCCCGTATTTTAATGCGGGGATGGATAGGGCCAAGCTGACCTAGCAGTCAGCTTTTTTATTAAAAAAATAGAGACATACGTTCGACTTCCCTGTAAAATATAAATATCTAATCTACAGAAGGAGGTGAAATCATGAAAAGAATGAGCAGCTTAGCCTATCATTTTGGCGTTAAGCTTCGCTTTTATCCTAGTTCTAAGCAAAAGAAAATCATTAAGTTGAACTATGATGCGCAACGCTTTGTCTACAACTCTTATGTAGGACGCAATCGAAGCAATTATCATGCTAAGCACTACTTAGCTGTTAGACAATATCAAGCAATGCCCTTTGCTTTTTCTGCTCTTAATAGCTATGAAGCTAGGTTGGCAGAAGAAGTAGTCGCTAATAGCGAACTATTGGCTAAGCCTAAGAATATCCGCGATACTTATAGCTTTTTAC
>NZ_PCYT01000139.1:0-1376 GCF_002553735.1 Lactobacillus sp. UMNPBX17 | reverse complement strand
GTTAGCGTAAGCTAACGAGCCACTAAGCCCTAGACTTCAGTCTAGGGTAGTTGACCGCATAATTCAAGTTTAAGTTTCATGAACTTAGTAGTGCCGGAATTGGCAGCGATTGTCGGGCTGGTTTTGTTCATTGTTTCTAGAAGACAAATGAATTAGATTTACGTAAATTCAAAATCAAAATAGAAATCTTCAATAAAGAACCTCCTCTTTTATTTATCAGAGAAGGTTTTTCGTATATAATGGGTCTGTATATGATTTTTATTCAGAAGAGGTAGCTATGAACAAGGAAGAACTCCATAAATTATTGCACCCAATGAAGGTGATCGGGTTAGGTGGTAACCCAGCATTAAACGAAAAAATTGCTGCAATTTTGCGTCAACCATTAATTGAAACTGCAGTTCATCACTTCAGCGATGGTGAAATCCAAGTTAATATTGGTGAAAGTGTCAGAGGTTGTGACGTCTTTGTAATTCAATCAATTCAAGATCCAGTTAACGAAAACTTCATGGAACTTGAAATTATCTTGGACGCATTGCACCGTGCATCAGCTCATACCATTAACGTGGTAGTTCCATACTTAGCATATTCACGTTCAGATACTAAGACTCGTTCACGTGAACCAATCACAGCTAAGCTTGTTGCTAACTTGCTTCAATTAACTGGTATGGATCGTTTAATTACAGTTGATTTGCATGCTTCACAAATTCAAGGTTTCTACAGTGTTCCAGTAGATCACTTGCACGCTATTCCACTTCTTGGTCAATACTTCTTAGATAATGGTATTGCTACTAAGGAAGATGATGATATCGTAGTTGTTTCACCTGATCACTCAGGTGCCAAGCTTGCACGTAACTTTGGTCAATATTTCAACGCTCCAATCGCTATTGTTGATCAACGTGGTGCTCGTTATGATACTGAAGTGCACGATATTATTGGGGATGTTAAAGACAAGAAGTGTATCATCGTTGATGATTTAATTGATACTGGTTCTCGTATTTCATCATCAACTAAGTCAGTTATGGCGGCAGGTGCCAAGAAGGTTTATGTTGCTGCAACTCACGCACTTCTTTCTAAGAATGCAACTGAAGTACTTAACGAATTGCCAATTGAACAAATCGTTGTAACTGATACTATTAAGCATAATCGTTACCCAGACAGAATGGTTCGTATTTCTGTAGATCAACTTCTTGCTCGTGGTATTGATTACGTTTATAACGATCGTTCAATTCACCAAATTTTTGATGAACAAAATCGTTTAAAGTAAAAAAATTAAATAATTGATATATAATAATCCTCACCTGAATGAGGATTATTTTTTATTCGAAAATTGCAATTTCAAATTGAACACTTTTGAAAATTAAATTCTGTATATTGAA
>NZ_PCYT01000138.1:0-1407 GCF_002553735.1 Lactobacillus sp. UMNPBX17 | reverse complement strand
AATCATTGACATTGAAACTTGGTGCAATTCATTGCCAAGAAAGATCTTGGCTTATCATACACCAGATGAAATCTTTGAAAGAGAATTAGATCGCATCTATCAAACAGCCTAAACAAAAGTGTTCAAGTTATTATTGCAATTTACGGTTGATAAAAATGGTGATGCTATTGTAGAAAATCCTAAAAATGTTGGTACATACTATGCTAAATTAACAGATTCAGCTGCTAAAAAGTTGAGAAAAGATAATCCTACTTTATCCAAAGATCCAGGAATTGTTGGTACTTATACAATTGCTCAGGGTAAAGCAAGCGCTGAATTAAGAGGCTATGATTCAAAAGCAGCGGATGCTGGATTTAATGCAGTGGCTAAAAGGTATGAAGATTTAGGATATGTGGTAGAAACCACAAAGACTGGATAATGATAAGCCAGTTCAACCTGAAACTGTTGAAACAAACGATAATTCCTTGCCTCAATCAGGAGAAGAATCACTTTCATGGCTAGGCATACTTTTATCAAATCTAGGCTTAGGCAGCATGTTTATTAAGCGAAAAAAGAAATAGCTATACTCATCAATGATTACTAAGTGTAAAATAGTTTGCGGTAACGTTTAAATATAAATTAAAAGGAGTCAAATCCATTTTAGGACTTGACTCCAAAACAAAAAGATCAGTAGTCTGATGTTAAGCAAAAAAACACATTAGAAGCTAGTCTTTTATGGAGTCTATTATAACTGATATCGTGAAAATTATTAAGTCCGAAAATAATGTTATTGCTCGTGAAAAGGAATTAATGTGCTACTTCTTTGATTTGATTAGAGAATTAATGAAATTAGCACTAGAAGAAGTTGATGCCGGCTTAGTTGAAAAAACTAAAAATTGGGGAAGAACTGGCTTTTGGAAGGCACATGGCATTAAATATTTGAATGTCATGGGCTGGATGCAAGGCGCTGGTGATGGTACTTTCTACGGCCCTTATACTGAAAATGGTCAGCCGGTATTAGTGATTGCTGAAGGAGCAGGCCTTTGGACTAACTGTGTTGCTTGGAAGAATCCACAACTTGCACAGCAATATAAGCATAAGAATTTTAACGATTTGTATTATCAAGGTGATGAATAGGTAATTGTTTGTTGGAGCATTCCAGAGAGGGATGCTTTTATTTTTCAGTAATCGTAATTACAGTAATTATGATTACTGTAATTTAAATTACTGAAAGATGATGATAAGTGGAGAAAAACGCTAAAAATGTAGTGTTAAAATTATAGAGTATAGAAAAAGTTAATATGAATCCATTAACTTACAATTTAGAAATTAAAAGGAAAGTAAACAACAATGCAAGCAAGTATATTTAATGCAACAGAACGATTTTTTGCCCCAGTTCAAATGATTTTGAAAATCCCAGTATATCAA
>NZ_PCYT01000137.1:0-1442 GCF_002553735.1 Lactobacillus sp. UMNPBX17 | reverse complement strand
TGTTTTTGTGGTTATTAACATTCTATCAAACAGGTCCAAATGGACTTTTTATTTTCTATCAAGTATTCAATTTAATTTTACAATCGGCGGTTTGAAATTTATAGAAGATTTTTTAAATTTATTTGCTGACGATACATATGTCTATTATTCTGTAACTTCTAAAATACAGTATATATGTCAGCAATTACTAAATGCTTTACTTGATCCACAAATATGCAATGTTAAAAGTTTTACGTATAGTTTGACTAAGGCTATTTCACAATATGAACCTCTTGAAGTAGAAAAGATATTATTAAGTGAAGATTTGAATGTGTCTAAATTTATCGAAACTGTATGTGATTTCTTACAAGAGAAAATAGATGAAGACAAACAAAACGTAGAACTCAAACATTCAGAAATTATTAATTATACGATTATGTATAAGTGCTTTTCATTACTCACTGATGAAGAAAAGAAAAAAGCTAATAATGTTATTAATGAAAATTGGAAGTATGATAATGCATTTCAGGGGTTCGAAAAGTATTTAGAAGAACAAAAAATAAACGATTATCTTCTTATTATAGATAGAGAAAATAATACATTGAATACAGCAAGACGATATTTAGGTAAATATAAATGCATTGAAATGAACTCTGAAGATAATTTTGGAATTCAAATGGCTGATTTGTTTGTAGGTTTGATAACGAAGCTGATGAGAGCAATGCGAAAGGAATTAGCTTATAATTCTAAATATGATGCTATAAAAAACATTTATTAAGTTCAGAGTGGTTTGAATTGAATGATACACAACTTGAAATGTATCATAAATTATATGTAATTCTTACTAAGTATAATGATTCTTTTTATAAAACATATGTAAGTATTTATAGTGATGACTTTGTTTACTTAATCAGCTTACTTGAGGAGTTATACACTTTTAACTCTGCAAAAGAAATGTATACAAGTAGGAAAAATATATCTGAAAGAATAAATGACAATGCAGCTATTAGATTGCGTGCTATGTTTAATGAATTTTAAGTAACTACAGAATAATCTATGTGGAAATAATATGGTAGGATATAGTCTTACTTTATTAGATAGTCTAATTTTTGCTATCTAATAAAAGTGAGACTATTTTTTAATGGTAATAGGAATAAAAAGTAGAGAAGATGGATAATTCTATGGCAGATTCGATTTTGAAAAATTTAAGCACTAGATTAATCAAGATGAATTTTTCTAGTATAGTGTTTTTATTAGATATTATTATATGGCTTTTAAATATTCAATCATTGAAAAATTTGATCACTGGAAAAGATTGGAATGCTTTGTTAAATCTAGCACCAGAAATTATGGTTAAAATATATAACTTATACTTTTTGGTAGCTTTCTCTGTAATATGGTTAGTTTTTAAATATCTTTCCAAACCTGAAGATGCTGATAAGGTTGAAACAACAGTACCGGGT
>NZ_PCYT01000136.1:0-1500 GCF_002553735.1 Lactobacillus sp. UMNPBX17 | reverse complement strand
TTGTTATATTGAATATGTATTTTGTAAATCCGGGATAAAAATTTACTTTATAATTTAAGGCCTTTTGGACGTTGTAGGCTTAAGTGCCTAAGAAAAACACTTTAGGCGTTAAAAATTAACAAAAAATCGGGGAAGAAAAAATAAGAAATCGTGGATTAATTTAGAGTGCATGTTTCATATAAAAGTGCATTAATAAGATGGAAATTTAGCTACTTTGTGAAATATTAAAGCATATGTACTTCTTACTTAGAACAGTGTTTAGACTTCTTCAACTTTTTTATTCACAAACTTAAAATTGCTATAAAATAGTAGATGTGAAACGAAGAAACTCTGTTTCACAAATCGACAAATTTGTTTTTATAACGTTATAGAAAGAAGTGATACATTTGGTTAATAAAGTATTAACCAAACCGCGGGTACGTGGCAAGACGCACCATAAGACTTCACTTTATAGTAAATTAGAAAAGGCTTCGATGTTAATCGGAACAGCTGGTTTACTAGGCGGAGTCATTGGACCTGTAATTGCACCCGCTGAAGAAGTTCTCGCAGTTTCACGTAGTGAAATGCAAAAGAGAGCTAAACAAGGTGGCTCAGGTGGTAAAGCTACACCGCTTGGTACTTCTGAAAGAAAGCCTGGTCCTTCTAAGAAATCTGGAGGAAAAGGCGGTGGACCTAAAGTACATGGTAAGTTGCCTAACAAACTAGATATGTCTTATCTAGTTCCTTGGGGTAATGGCATTTATCATGAAAATGCCTTGGGCTCAAATGCAGGTAAGCTTACTGGTGTTGACACCGATCACGGCTACTACTCAAAGAGTAACACTTACCGTGATACTAAGCTTGATCCATACTTGGGCAAGAATCCAAAACTTGCAGAAGAAAAGGGACATTCAAAAATAATTATTTTGTTAGCAGATGACATTCATGGCAGATAAGCATAAGTTAACAAAATAATTATTTATTAAGGATATCTTTAGTGCGACCTTTTTTTGGTCGTTGCAAGACTTTTTATCATAATCTTTTTGGATATCTTTAGTGCATTCATCCACTGCAAAACTTCTTCTTTATCTTCTTGGATATCTCTAGTGCATTCATCCACTGCAAAACTTCTTTTTTCTCTTTCTCCATTGCTTTTTTTCTCTTGTCCCCAATTTCTTTGTAAAAAAAAAAAAAACTATTGACTGAAAGGAGATTTGAGATTATAATGATCGAGCAACGCGAGACCACATAGGAATCGGGGAGCTGCGAAAACGTAGCATCCAAGCGAAAAAGAGGAAAAAGGGACGAAGTTTACATTTAGAAGCGTCCCTTTTTTTGTTCTCCCGCTAGTAAAGCGGTTACACAAAACTATCAGTATCGGGGGGTAGCTAAGCATTATGCTGGCTACCCCCTCTTTTTTTATTTTTAATTAAGGAGATTTTTACGATGACTCAAAAGCAAACTAATGCTAACTTCCCAGAGCAATCAAACTCAAGTCCTCTGAGAAAGTGCCCTAAACCC
>NZ_PCYT01000135.1:0-1509 GCF_002553735.1 Lactobacillus sp. UMNPBX17 | reverse complement strand
GGTTCAGTATAAAAACTTGTGTAAACGGCTGTGAGATTTAGGATGCCTTTCGGGATATTTCCATTAATCGCAGAAAGAAGTATTCATCATCTGGATACCCATAACCCTTACGTCTCTCAGTCTTGATCTTATTGTTGATACCCTCAAGTTTGCCAGTTGATATCCCGTATTTGGCGAACGTGTAGATCCCTCTCAAATGGTTATTTAAGAGACGCGCAAACCAAATAAAGTGGCTATTCTCAGTTGCCTTGCAGATGTCTATGATCTCTTCAAGTCTAACGCACATTTCCACCTCGTCATGTGAGTTGTATGCCTGGTCTAGCAAGTCTTTGACGAGGTCTATTGTGAAGAAGAGCTTGTTTTCTTCCAACAGCTCGTCATACCATGCTTCATTACCGCCATAAGCCTTTATTTCTGGTGTATTGAATATTTCACCAGCAGTAGACACTAGCTTGCCTTGACGGGCATCCTCGTCCTTCTGAACTAATGTGGACCTCTTAGACATCAAGATGTAACGTGAGTTCTTAAGCAACTTAGCAGCCTCTGGAGAGCCTTCTTCAGCCAGCCGTCTTTGTTCATCCTTTCTGATCTCAGAAACCACTTTATCGTTGAAATTCTTGATAATGTGGAAGCGATCATAGACGATGTCTAGCTTGGGATAGCGCCCTTTAAAAGCTTCTTCGAAGTCTGAATTCATGTCGCAAGCCACCGCCTCAACTTTTGACATCCACTCATCGCCAACATGATCCATAAACTCGAAAACAACGGCTTTCTTCTTGCCATGGGCTAAGTAGAGAATATACCCTGTTTCCCAGTCTATGATTGCGGTGGCGTACTTATGGCCATCGTGGAGCTTAAACTCATCAATGGCTAAGTATTTTGCCTGCCTTTCAGGTTTTATGAGTGTCTTGCCATCAGTTGTAAATTTAGACAGTAGAAGAGACTTGTGAATTGACTTTACAGTCATCTTGTCCAAGCCAGTAAGCCAAGCCACTGCCTTTAGAGTAAGGCCATAGCTTAACAGTTTCTCAGTGTATTCTTTTAAAGGTTTGGTGATGCGATAACCATCAGCTTTAAAAGGGATAGACTGGCTTCTAGTGTTGAATTGGCAATCAATGTTAAGACAACGAAAACGTGCATAGGACACTCTGATATTGGTGTGTACTCCACCAATAGCGACGTGCTTAAGGGTAGATTCTAAAGACCCATTTTTAACTAGTTTTCTTGAGCAATTAGGACAGAAGGTATCACCACGCTCATCTAGCTTTCCTACAAAGGTTAATCCACCTTCATTTTGAATTGGCTCGCCAACTTGAATAAAGTCGGTAAGACCAGAATTAAAGGATAAGACACCTTTGTTAGGCATAACATCTTGAGTAGTAACTGACAGTTCTGTATAATTCATAGTAAGAAGGGCTCCCCATGTTTTTGTCGTTATTAACATTGTAAGGGACAACCCTTCTTTTTTTGTTATCTAATTTCTATTTACACAAGAATTTATACTGAACC
>NZ_PCYT01000134.1:0-1541 GCF_002553735.1 Lactobacillus sp. UMNPBX17 | reverse complement strand
GGCAGAAAATCTGTCAGCCGTATGGTTTGAGTTGTAAAATCCTGGGAAATTAGCATTAAAACTAGATTCATTACTCCCAATCAACAATCTGCACTGCAATCAGAAAAAGTGCAAGAATACAAAAAGCTGCTGGATAATGCCGGTCTTAAGGGTAATCTGACGATATATAAAAATAAACAACGAATATGGCAGTATACAACGGTAGGCAACGCGAATTCCGCTTATTTAATTAATTCCGTGCAAAAGAAATTAACGGCAGGAATGATTATGCGGGCAGTGTTGCCATGTCGAATGATGATTTGTATAAGGTAAGTTTAGATTTACTAAATGGCAAGCTGCTATCTTCGCAAAATAAAGACATCATTTACGCTCCTGGAAATAATACTTCACATTACCGCGGGGGTCTGTACACTAAAAATAACCATTACGAATCTAACGGTAATGGTTATGGCTATTGCAACTTTTTACACATTTCTAAAGATGGGCAAAATGCAGTGATTTTGCAAAGTACAGATAGCAGTCGGTATGGCGATTTGAGTAATAGCGCTGATAAAATTTATGCGGATTTATTTGGAAAATAAGATTAAAACCAAAAGCGAGGACTACAATTGTAATCCTCGTCTTTTTGTATCCAAGCCACGAATCAAACGCCTTTTACGCATGACTCCTGGCTTGATGGGTGTCTTTAGATGTGTGGTATTTTATATTTTCATTGAAGGAAATCCAATCAATTTCAGTATTTGATATCACAACAACACCTTATTTCTAAAATTTATATTAAAGTAAGCACTTACTTTATCTACTTATAATACACCATATAAGTTTCAAAAATGATAGTTTTTGTTTTAACGAAAATGTGGCTTATACTTATAGTAAAAAGCATGAAAGGGAAGAATAATGATTAGAAGAGCGAGAAAAACAGATTTTCCATTTGTATATCCAATTTTGAAGCAGATTTTTGATGAAATGCAGATGGAGACGATTGAAAAGTTACCAGAGGATCAATTTTATAGTTTGATGAAATTAGGTTTTATCTCAGAGGATTACCGCTACTCATACCGCCGTATCTGGGTAAGTGAGAAAGCGGGTAAAGTAGTCGGTATTCTTGATATGTACCCATACAAGGATCAAAAGATTATTGATATAGTCTTGCGTCATGATTATGCAAAAGCAGGCTTGCCAATCTCAACGGTGATCTTTTCAGATCAAGAAGCTTGGCCACATGAATGGTATATTGATGCCTTAGCGGTTGATCCTGATCATTGGGGAGAAAAGATTGCTAGTCACTTGCTTGATGAAGCTGAAAAAGTTGCGGCTAAGCAGGGCTATCATATTTTGAGTTTAAATGTTGATCAAGAAAATCCACGTGCGCAACGATTATATGAGCACAAGGGCTATCAAACTGAAAAGACAATGACAATTGGGGATCGGACATACGATCACATGATTAAACGCATATAATAAAAAATACTGCCAGCTATGAGCTCAATGTCATTAAGTTAAGACATTGACAAATTGATAGTTTAAGCTTTTAGATCATT
>NZ_PCYT01000133.1:0-1581 GCF_002553735.1 Lactobacillus sp. UMNPBX17 | reverse complement strand
AAAATAAAGGCGAAAAGAACCTACCTTTTCGCCCTCTGATTAAATTATTAAACCTTCAAAATTATTACCAGAAAGCTGGTGTTAATTATGAAAGCCCTTCATAGAAATATTTTAGAGCGTCTTGATCAAATTATCAATGATACTGGAAAACATATTCACGATTTTATTAATGATCCACATGCCTTCACTAGAAAGCGCACCTTGGATGCAGCTACGGTCATTAAAACTACTATTAATATGCAAGGTGAAGATTTAACTAGCGAGTTATTTAGAGCCTTTGGCAAAAATGCGATTGAAAAGAATGACAAAGTAGTTAGTACTTCTGCCTATGTTCAACGCAAAGGTCAACTTTCACCCGCTTGTTTTAAGCATATTCTGACTGTATTTAATCAGAATTTATTTAATATCCAGTTACTTGATCATAAATATCGTTTATTTGCCATTGATGGTTCCGACTTTAATCAAATTTGGAATCCTAAGTCAGAAAATATTGTACAAGCTTCCAATCACGAGAGAAAACCATATTGTCAAATTCATGTTAATGCATTCTATGATCTGTTAAATAATACTTATCAAGACTGCATCTTTCAGCCCAAATCCAAGATGGACGAACGTAAAGCAGCTGTCCAAATGCTTAAAAATTTAGATTGCGGACCATATATAGTCACTATGGATCGAGGCTATAGCAGTTTTAACATGATTGAAAATTGCAATCGTCTGCCTAATTGTTTTTACATAATACGTACTAAAGCGGGACATGGTGCGGTTAAAGAAATAGCCGCGTTGCCTGATCAGGAATGCGATAAGGATATTGCTTGCTGGGTAACTACATCAGGCTATTATTACACAACTCATAAAGCCGCAGAGAATGTTCATCATGTTCAACACTTTTATCGTCAGTATATCAAATATCGGTCTAAAAATACTAGAGATGACAGCTGGGACTTTGAAGAATTATGTACAATAAAATTTCGTGCCTGTAAATTTAGAATTAATGATCCTAAGTCAGGCAAAGAAGAATGGGAAGTCGTTTTAACCAATCTAAATAGAACTGATTACCCCTTAAAAAGGATTAAAGAAATCTACCATTTACGCTGGGGAATTGAAACTTCATTCAAAAAATTAAAATACGCCTTGGGAAGCGTACAGTTTCATTCTAAACAGGACAGATTTATTGAAATGGAGATCTATGCTCATATGATTATGTTTAACGCAGTCAGTCAAATCGATGCGCAAGCATATATACCGCAAAAAAACTGTAAGTATCAGTATGCGATCAATTTTAAACAATCATGCTTTATTGTCCAAGCCATGTATATAATTTCTTCTTCGACTAAGATCTTCAAGAAAATTCTTATTCAAATTAGCCACTATACAATTCCTATCAGACCGGGAAGAAAAGATCAAAGAAATCTCAAGCCTAAGTCAGCCGTATATTATTTGTATCGTGTAGCCTAATTTCTAAACAAGATTAGGTCTTATTTGGCATGAAAAAAAGATCATCCAAATACGATAAATTGTAAATGAATGATCTAAAAGCTTAAACTATCAATTTGTCAATGTCTTAACTTAATGACATTG
>NZ_PCYT01000132.1:0-1582 GCF_002553735.1 Lactobacillus sp. UMNPBX17 | reverse complement strand
ATCAGTGCTTTAAAAGTCTAATATTAATTGTCAATGTCTTAACTTAATGACATTGAATTTACATGGTGCAGCTTTAGTTCAAGCAGTGAAGGGCTTGATAATGAGTACTGCTAATCCACAGTTAGACGTAAATAGTGATAATTCTGCTATTGTGTCTCCTCGTAGACAAGGTGCTGGTCAAATTAATGCTGGTGCAGCAACATCATCACCAGTTTATATTACTGCCGATGATGGAACTAGTTCACTTAGCTTACACAATATTCAAGATTCAACTAATTTCAACTTAACTTTCCATAATTTAAGTGACAAGGAACAAACTTATACCTTTGATGATTTGGGTGGAGGATATACTGAAGATCGTGATCCAGATACTGGATTGTTTAGTGATGTCCAATTAGCAGGTGCACGTGTTGATGGAGAAAATAGTATTACTATTGCTCCAAATTCAACTGCTAAATTTGCCTATACTTTAAAGCTGACTGGTTTGCAAAAGAATCAATTAGTTGAAGGATATTTGCATTTTGCAGGTAACAACGGTCAGGTAGATCTTTTTGTACCATATCTTGGTTATTATGGTGATATGACTAATGAGCACGTCTTTGATAAAAACGCTAATGAAGACAATACTGATATTTTAGGCAACCGTCTTACTAATGAAGATAATTATCCACGTGGTATTGCCGATGAATATTCATTAAAGCAATTTGTTAAGCAGAAAAAACAAGATAATGCCGATTATAAATGGCAACAAGCTACTCAAGTTTATGATAGTGGTAAAGTTGCATTTTCACCTAATGATGATAATGAGAGTGATTATGTATTACTATTTATGTACTTAAAACAAAATATCAAGGATCTTAAGATTGAAGTCCTTAATGACAAGGGTGAAGTAATACGAGTAGTTACTGATGCAAAAGACGTAGCTAAATCATATTATGACAATCACAGCTCTGAAACTACGGTAAGTACAGATGAGTATAAATGGGACGGTAAAGTTTACAATAAAAAGACCGGCAAAATGGAAGTAGCGCCAGATGGTCAATATACTTATCGCTTCATAGCAACACTTTATAATAAGGGACCTCATCAAGTTCAAACTCATGATATGCCAATTATCATTGATACGACTAAGCCTGTATTTAAGAGTTTCAATTATGATACTCAAACTAATACTCTAACTGGTAGCTATGAAGATACTGGTGTTGGCTTCACTGATTATTCATATGGTACTGTTACTATTAATGATAAAGTTTTCGGTTTCAAATTAAATGAAGGCCAAAATCAGTTTGACAATGATGATAAAACTAAAGGTCATTTCACTGTTAAATTGGATGCTGAGGAACTCGCAGCTTTAGCAAATACTCAAAATAAAATTACTATAGCTGTGAGTGATGCTCCAGATAATACGGCTAGTGAAACTAGGAATATTGCGCCAGTTGCAGGTAAAGCTGAAGTTAGTGTTTGGAATGCAATTACTGGTATGCCATTTGATACCAACAGTGCTGATTATCATGAAAATAAAAAAGTCGTAAATTGCAATAATAAATTGAACACTTACGCTGTTTGATAGATTTTATCTAAT
>NZ_PCYT01000131.1:0-1584 GCF_002553735.1 Lactobacillus sp. UMNPBX17 | reverse complement strand
AAAAAAGCTGACTGCTAGGTCAGCTTGGCCCTATCCATCCCCGCATTAAAATACGGGGATTTTCGGGCGTTTTTCATTAAATTTGAATGTTGATAGTGAATTTCATAATAGAAATAAATCGGCAAACCTAATGCAATTACCAAGATAACTTGAATCGTAGTTGGCCACATTGACCAGTAAATTGACAAGCTAGTTAAAATAAAGGCAATTGGTGCTAGATATGGCATGTAACGAGGTTTAAACGGACGATCAAGATTAGGTTTTACTTTTCTCAAAGTCATTACCGTTACGGGGCCTGTTAAATACGCAATTAATGTTGAAGCAGTGATTACGGTTGCCAATAAATTCCAATTTCTAAATAGGCTGACCAAAATTACCGCTAAAATCAAATCCGCAATCATCGCGTAACGCGGAATTAAATACTTTTGATTAAGCCGGCCTAGCCACTTAGGTAAGTGACGTGTATGTGTCATAGCGGCCAAAGCTCTAGATGCTGTAGCGACGAAAGCGACACCTGTACCAAACGGTGATACAAACGCATCTAAATAAAGCAAAATTACCAACCAATTGATTCCTAAAATAATTGCCAAATCCGCAAATGGTGAAGTAAAGTCAATGCCATGCCAGCCTACCTTGGCTAACGTACTTGGTTCGACTGCTCCAATAAAAGTTACTTGCAGCATGATATAAATCGCTGCAGTAATGATCATAGAGATCAAGACACCGCGGACAATATTCTTACGTGGATTCTTCAACTCTCCACCCATATTGATCACGGTCTGAAATGCATCATATGACATGATAATTCCTGAAACTGACGTAGCCTCAAAGATGGAACGTGTTCCATACGGCATAAATTCATGAACGTTGGAGCCGAAATTTTGTGCATGAAAACCACTGCAAATTAAAACTACAATCGTTAAAGTAGGCAATAAGATTTTAAAAATAGAAATCAAATTAGTAAAATGTGTCATAATTTTTACTGACCAAAAATTGATCATTGTAAAAATACACATAAAAATAAATACAACGCCCAATCCTGCAAAAGTAATATTGCCATCTTTAATAAAATTCTTAGTCCAATTAGCCCATGACCACGGCCACGAACTCATATATTGAACAGCCGCCACGGCTTCCATTGGTACCAAAGTTACTAATGAAATCCAATTGGCCCACGCAGCAACAAATCCCAGTAACGATCCATGACTGTATTGAGCATATCTACTCATACCACCACTTTCAGGAAACATTGCTCCCAATTCTACATAGGTCAAAGCAATAGCAATAATAATGACAGCACCTAAAATCCAAGAGAGGATTGCGGCTGGTCCAGCAATTTTCGCTGCAGAACCTGAACCAAACAGCCAACCTGAGCCTATCAAAGAATTTAGGGCCAACATAATAGCCGAAAACAGACCTATTTTATGTCGTTTCATTCCTTCCAAATAATCACTTATCCTTCATTATTACCCTATATTTTTCTCGATTTTTAGCTTCTAATTATAACAAAAACAGTTCTAGCAAAAAACCAATGTCATTAAGTTAAGACATTGACAATTAAGGGTGCTTTTTTAGAGATCGAAT
>NZ_PCYT01000130.1:0-1601 GCF_002553735.1 Lactobacillus sp. UMNPBX17 | reverse complement strand
GTAAGTGTCAATGTTTTTGCGGTAGCCTTTAAACCATTAGTCTAACCTTAATTTCTTAAATATTTATATGACTTAAATTTCTGCTTAGCTTGCTTAAATAACTATTGCCAGCTACCTGTGCGGTTAATGCGCCATGCTGGATGCCTAAATGAACTTCATGACGCTTCTTTAAGCTGTCACGGGCCGCTGCTTTTAATTCCTGTTCAGTCAATACAGTTATTTCTGAATCTTCAAACTCGCTGCTAAGCCAAAATTCCAGCTCTCGATTCTTGATGCAGCTTAAGATCCTAAGCATGCCTTCTGCTCCAGATTTTGACCATTTCTTGCCTTGCCCCTTAACACGGTAGGTATACTTGCGGTGGTTGCTCTCGCAGCAGCCAATGGCTTTAGTCACAGTCAGTTTTCGTTTCTTAAACGGCTTAATATCGTCCCAATGACGATCAATATAATTCCTTAGGCGCCCCAGATAATCATGATTGAGCTCGGTATTCAATTCATCAATTAGTCGGCTTTCTGCAGTGGTTAGGATAGTTTTAACTTTGTCATAGCTGTATTTGTATTCCAAAGCAGAAATCAGCTTGCCTTGCAGGTCAGGCGCAAAATATAGCCTTTCTTTGATTTTCTTATTTAGGTGAAAGACATCCAAGAAATGCTCATGACGCTTGCATAGCCCTACAATGTCATCGAAGTCTGTTTTGGCATATCCAGCACCGCCATCGGCGTTGCTAAGAATTACAGTATCAGAAAGATCATAAGTATTGGCCAGGTACTCCTTGGCTTCGTTCAGCGCATCAAGTCGGCTTAAAGAAACAAATTCCTTGGCATTGATTCGCTTTCTGCGTTTCTTGCTTATATTGACAATGCCTTCACAGACCTGATAGCGATGAAATTCCAACCGGCTTTTAGTGCCTTTGATCACCACGCCATCGCCTTCAAGATACAAAACTGGGACCTTTTTCTTAGTGCCTGCGGCATCATATCTTGAATCTGCTTCTTGGCCCGCTTTAATATTTTTCCCGGCCATTTTTACCAAATTGCCCACCTGCATATGGCTAATATTAAAGCCAGACAGGCAATTGACTGCTAGAGCAGTATTGCGATAAGTGGCAACGCTGCTTACTTCTAAGATGTTTTTGACTGCTAAAATACTGTAGCGCTTGTATTTGTCAAAGCCCATTAATTCATCCAAGGGATACCTTGCTTGTTTGCCTGGGCAGACATATCTTCTTCTGACATACCTAACTTCGCCAAAAGCCATATTGATTGAGCGCTCATTCTTCTTGTCAATCTGATAGCCCTGTGCTTTAACCTTGGTAATCATTTCATCATCAACTTTAGCTAAAGCCAAGGCCATGATTTCCTTAATCAGGTTTAAGAAGAAACAGATTATTTTTCTTTCACGCTTAATATAATTATCTTCAGACTTTATAATATTTGCGATTTCAGTTACAATTGAATTCATAAAAGACCAGCTTCTAATGTGTTTTTTGTTCTTAACATCAGACTACTGGTCTTTTTGTTTGAGCTCAAGTCCAAATTCAAAGGACTTGGGCTTTTTTAATTATTTATTCAACTTACCGTAAAAAATTATACACTTAGCT
>NZ_PCYT01000012.1:0-40069 GCF_002553735.1 Lactobacillus sp. UMNPBX17 | reverse complement strand
TTGAACGACTACTCCGTCGAGTAATCATCCAACACTAGATTAGTATGTTTTGTTTCCCGAGAAATTTGCGTAGGCCACGTATTTCTGCTAGAATACTTAACAATCAAGTTATCTATATATCGTCGAAATAAGGTCGACAGTATCTACCCTGAGCCATAAATTCAGGACTATAGGTATCAGACGTCATAATTTTATTAAGGACATCTTTTACCCATGACTTTGGGTAAGCTATGTCTTTTTTCTTTTTGTTTTTATTTTGGAGGCGCAATGGATTTTTTAAATAAAGTCTTTCATTTAGAAGAAGCTAACACTAACGTTAAACGCGAATTAATTGCCGCATTAACTACGTTTGTCAGCCTTTCCTACATCTTGTTTGTTAACCCTAATATTTTACACGCAGCTGGTATTCCTAAAGGCGCAGCCTTCACTGTAACGGCCATCGCTACAGCAATTGGTTGTTTCCTGATGGGCTTTATTGCAAACTACCCTATTGCTTTAGCACCAACATTGGGTAGTGGTGCTTTCTTTGCCTACAACGTTTGTGTAGGGATGAAGATTTCTTGGGAAACTGCATTAGCTGCCGTTCTTGTAGCTTCTGTTTTATTCATTTTGATTACGATTTTCAAATTGCGTGAAATCGTAGTTGATGCCATTCCTCAAGACATGAAATACGCAATTTCTGCTGGTATCGGCTTGTTCATCGCCTTTATCGGTTTAAAAAATGGCCAAATTATCGTTAACAGCGATTCAACTTTAGTTGCGTTAGGTAAATTCAGTAATCCTGCTGTATGGATCACTTTATTCGGTTTAGTCCTAACTGTAGTCTTGATGGCATTGAATGTTCCTGGCTCAATCTTTATCGGAATGATCGTGACTGCCATTTTTGGTATGATCATTGGTCAAATTCCATTGCCACACGGTATTATTTCAGGTGCACCAAGTATCGCGCCTACTTTTGGTCAAGCAGTTTTCCATATTAAAGACATCAATACAGCTCAGCTTTGGATGGTTGTTTTGACCTTCTTATTGGTAACTTTCTTTGATACTGCTGGCACTTTAATCGGAATGACTGAACAAGCTGGTATGGTTGATAAAAATGGTAAGATTCCACGGATCGGTCGTGCGTTCTTAGCCGATTCAACTGCCATGGTTGAAGGTGCTGTCTTCGGTACCGCTCCACTTGGTACTTCTGTAGAATCAAGTGCCGGCATCGCTATGGGTGGTCGTACTGGTTTAACTGCTATTTTTGTTGGTATCTTCTTCTTAATCAGTATGATTTTCAGTCCGCTTCTTCAGGTTATTCCAACTACAGTTACAGCACCTGCCTTGATTATTGTTGGTGTGTTAATGGCAAGCAATTTAAAGAAAATCGATTGGGATAAATTTGAAATTGCCGTTCCTGCATTCTTGACAGTTGTAGGGATGCCACTTACTTACAGTATTTCTGATGGTTTAGCATTAGGCTTGATTGCTTACCCTATTACGATGATTGCTTCTAAGCGCTACAAGGAAGTAACGCCAATGATGTATATCCTGTTTGTGGTATTTATCATATTTTTCTTGGTAACGAATTTATAGAAAAATGAAAAGACGGTTAACTATTATTGGTTATCCGTCTTTTTTGGTATGATAACTATATTAAGTTTCACATGAAACAGAGTTATGGGATCAAATTATTAAAATTGACTGTTTTATCGAGATTTAAACTCAATCTTAATAACTTTTTTGCCTTTACTAAACTTCTTCATTGAATGTAAATTTAAAAGCGATTGCGGAATCACATCAGAGTTAATACGATCTATTAGTGTTAAAGCTAATATTTCTTTATTAGTTCTTAATACATAATCAAAAGACAGTAGTAGATATTTATAACCACGTGTTACTCTAACATTTTTACCAATCAGCTCTTTAAATTGCAGTAAAACTTGCAACTTTTGAAAAGTTGTCCCATCTTTTTTTATATAAATACTGTTCTCATCAATGTTCTTATTTAGTGCATCCGTAAAAAAAGAAGCAGCTCCTTTTCATATTTTATGCCACATAAATGCATGAAATTTGATCTCCTAGCTTTTACTTTTAGGCAAAGATTATCGGTTTAATAGATCACATTTTGGTTAACAAAATATTTATTAAAAAAGTAAGCTGCATTATATATTGCACCATAATAACGATTTAGTCTTAAATGCTCTTTATAATTTAATCTTTTATATCCCTTTACATTTTTCATAATTCCTCCAAAAAAAATGAGTTCACAAAAAATTTGCGAACTCATATATGGTCGGTTTAGTTTCGGTGTCTGCCACCAATAGGCCCTTACGTCCTACATGAAATATCAGATTGACCATGAGCCGACCGCTCATTCAGATATTTGAACATATATTTTACAAGTAGCTATTTTTTAATCACAACAATAAATTTATAACACGAGGAGAAAACATTATGAAATTAAGCAAAAAAGCACTTTGGATTATCGGTACCTTAATCACCTCGGCAATCGCAGGAATTTTCTTTTATTTAAATATTCATAATAGTTCCGCAACTACCGTTGCAGTAATTCTAGCTGGAGTGGCATTGTATTTTCTTTTTGAAACTGGACAGTTATATAAGAATATTTGGATTAAGATTTTAGTATATTTAATTGATGCCGTTTGGATCGCGTTTGTATTATTAATAATCAGCTTATTTATTCATTAATTTGGAAAGATTTTGACAATCTTTCTTTTTTTATTGCATCAAAGTTTACAAATATAAATTTAAAGTGTATATTTACATTTGTAAACTAAAGGAGGAGAAAATGGTTAAACTTCAAGAAAATAAAAGCACGATTTCTGATAGTGAGTGGGAAGTCATGCGCATTATTTGGACACTCGAGCCCGTCAGTTCTACCAAAATAATTCAAGAATTGCAGGCAAAAAAGAACTGGTCCGAATCAACAATTAAAACTTTGCTGCGGCGCTTGGTTAAAAAAGAACTGCTTACCACCACAAAAGAAGGCCGGCATTTTATCTACTCTGCTAACGTTAACCAAACCCAAGTGATGACTGAAGCTGCAGAAGAACTACTAAATCGCATGTGCGACATGCACAAAGGCGAAGTTCTATTACAGTTAATCGCCAACTCACCTATTTCAAAGAGTGATTTATCTAAAATAAAAGAAATTATTGCTACTAAAGAAAAAGATGCGCCTTACATGGTGCCATGCAATTGCCTACCAGGCAATGAAAAGATGTGCTAAAAGGAGAAGTTAAAAATGACTATAGCTCAAATCATCACGCTAATTGTAGCGGTTGTCTTAATCGGGTTTATCCTCTGGTGGTTCTTCGGCAAACATCAAGAAGCCGTTGGTACTGCCAGTGTTGATCAAGGCGTTCAAGAAGCAAATATCGTTGTTAAAGGCGGCTATTCCCCTTCTACCGTTGTTTTAAAACAAGGAGTTCCTGCAAAGGTTAACTTCGATATGAATGATTCAACAGCATGTTTGTCTCACGTTGTTTTTGAACAACTTGGTGTTGATAAAGATTTAACTAAGCAAAAAATTACTACTATTGATATTCCCACTGACAAGAAAGGCACTTATAACTTTGCTTGTGGTATGGATATGTTTCATGGAAAGGTTGTTGTTAAATAATGAGTATTTTTTCAAAGAATCAAACTAAAAAAGTTGTTGTTAATGCAGAAAATCATGGTTATAAACCAAACACAGTTACTTTCAAGCAAGGTAAACCAGCTCAATTAAAGTTTATTCCATCAGATAATATGGGCTGCATGAATGAAGTAGTCTCTAAAGATTTAAATTTTGACCAAAAATTAGATGGTAAAAAAGAAGTTACGATTGACATTCCAACTGACAAGCCAGGTACTTACACCTACGCTTGTGGAATGGATATGTTCCGCGGAAAGGTTGTTGTTAAATAATGAAGCTCTCAAATATTAAGCGCTTCTGGATTTCATTTATTTTAGCAATTCCAATGCTAATCCAGATGTTTGCCACGCCATTTCACTGGATGATGCCGGGCTATAATTGGATCGCCTTTATCACGACTACAATCATAATGGCAATTTCTGCTGCGCCTTATTGGAGCAGTGCTTGGTCCGCTTTTAAGCACCATAACGCTAACATGAACACGCTGATAGCCGTTGGTACTTCAATAGCATACTTCTACAGTATCTTCGCCATGTTTACTGGCCGTGAAGTTTATTTTGAAACTGCTGCTTACGTAACCGTCTTCGTTTTACTCGGGGATGCCCTGGAAGAAAAGATGCACAATAACGCTTCAAATGCCTTAGCTAAATTGATTGACCTTCAAGCTAAAGACGCTGAAGTTGAGCGCAATGGCGAGTTTGTTAAGGTACCTCTTGACCAAGTCAAGGTTGGCGATATCATCCGCGTTAAGCCAGGTGAAAAGGTTCCTGTCGATGGTGTAATTGTTAATGGATCATCAACTCTTGATGAATCAATGGTTACTGGTGAAAGTATGCCAGTTACTAAGAAAAAGGGTGACGATGTTGTTGGTTCAACGATCAACACCAATGGTACTTTTACCTTTAAAGCAACTAAGGTTGGTAGCGAGACCATGCTATCTCAGATTGTTGATTTAGTTAAAAAAGCCCAAACCAGTCATGCTCCAATTCAAAATTTGACCGACAAGATCTCTAATATTTTCACACCAGCCGTTTTGATTATTGCTATCCTTACTTTCGTTATCTGGTACATCTTCTTAGGTGCAACGTTAATTAGTGCGATGCTCTTCGCTGTTTCCGTAGTTGTTATTGCTTGTCCTTGTGCTCTTGGGTTAGCCACTCCAACCGCTTTAATGGTTGGTACTGCTCGTAGTGCCAAGATGGGTGTTTTGATTAAAAATGGTGAAGTACTTCAAGAAGTCAGTGACATTAATACCGTTGTTTTCGACAAAACTGGTACGATTACTGTTGGTAAACCGCAAGTTACTAATGTTGTAGGCGATAAAAACAAAGTTTTAGCTATTGCAGCTAGCTTAGAAGAAAATTCCGAACACCCACTAGCAACTGCCGTAGTTAAAACAGCACAAGAAGCCAATATTACAATTAAGCCTGTCAAAAACTTTGCGGCTATCGAAGGCCGCGGGGTTAAGGCTAACTATGATAATCAAGAAGCTTTTGTTGGTAGCGATCGTTTATTAGAAGATATTTCTATTTCCCAGGAAATGAAAGATCAGGCTCTCCAACTTCAAAAAGAAGCAAAAACTGTAGTCTATGTTGGCCTAGGTAATGACATCATTGGCTTAATTGCCATTCAAGATGTACCTAAAGCAAGTTCTAAGCAAGCAATTGCGGAACTTAAAAAGCGTGGTTTAAAGACGGTGATGCTTACCGGTGACAATCAAAATGTTGCCGAAGCTATTGGGCGCGAAGTTGGTATTGATCAAGTTATAGCAGGCGTTTTGCCAACCGAAAAAGCTGCTGAGATTAAGAAATTGCAGGATGAAGGCAATAAAGTAGCATTTGTTGGTGATGGGATCAATGATGCTCCTGCTTTGTCTACGGCTAATGTTGGTATTGCTATGGGATCAGGGACAGATATCGCAATTGAATCAGGTGGTATCGTCCTCGTCCAAAACGATTTAATGGGCGTTGTGAAGGCACTAGAGATTTCTAAGAAGACTTTCAATAGAATTAAATTAAATCTGTTCTGGGCCCTGATTTACAACACTATTGGTATTCCTATTGCTGCCGGCCTGTTTATGGGATTAGGTTTAACTCTTAGCCCAGAACTAGCAGGACTTGCTATGGCCTTCAGTTCAGTTTCAGTTGTAACTAGTTCATTGCTATTGAATAAAACAAAAATTGCAGGTGCTTAATGAACGAAAAACCAGATTTAACATCTGGTTTTTATTTTGTCTTTTTGCAATTTTTTTAATCTTTTGTTAACATTATATTATTGTATTAATAAAGGAGTTGATGAATAAGCAAGCTGTGCTTGCTCTTATGGAAAATAATACCCAAACTACACGCGAAAAAATTATCAAAACTAAAAAGAATTATAAACGTGCTCCGTTGATGCCGGTTCATTTAAGAGTAATGATTGCTGTTATCTTAGGTCAAATAGCCTGTGGCTATGCCTTGGGCATCAGTGGTACAGCACTTTCAAATGCCGCTAAATATATTGACATTAGCGATTTATGGACCGGTTTAATCGGAGCTGGTTCATTGATTGGATTAGCTGGTAGTCTTTTAATAGGACGACTTTCTGATAAAATTGGTCGCCGTCAGTTATTAATGATCAATATGTATATTCTGGCAGGATTAACCCTAATTCACTTATTGACAGCCAATTTATTATTGACCTTCATCATTAGAATCGGAATCGGATTAATGATTGCTGTTGATTATACTGTTGGTAATGCTTTATTAACAGAATGGTTACCTAAAGGTGAGGATAGTAAGCGCCAAAGTCATTTATTGATCTATTGGACAATCGGTTTCATCTTATCCTATATAGTTGGTACTCTCATTACTGGCTTGGGCGCTTATACTTGGCAACTGATTATAGCTACCGGTGCCGTTCCAGCAATTATTACCGCCTTATTCCGAAGTTTCTTTCCGCTTCCCGCTTCTCCTACTTGGCTCGCAAGTAAAGGTAAAGTTAAGAAAGCAAACAAAATCATTAGTAAACACATGGGACACAAATGGCGCTTGCCTAAACGATTTATGAAAAAGAAAGCGCCTAAAGATATTGCCTGGGGAATTTTATTCTCTAAGAAATATTTACGCCGCACTTTAGTTGGTGGTATCTTTTATGCTTGCCAAGCATTTTCATTCTTTGGTATTAGTATTTTCTTACCAATTTTGCTTAGCAGCATGAATATTACAGGTGGCAGCATCTCCGGAATCATTTACAATGGCGGTATGTTTGTCGGCGTTCTATTCGGTATCTTTATTTTTAATAAAATTAGTCGCCGTACATTTTTAGTTGGCAATTTTTTAACTTCAGCTGTTTTAATTGGTATTATGGCTTTAGTACCTGGGTTAGATTCAATGATTAAATTATCCATTTTCACTATTTTTGCGATTATCCTTTCATCAGGATTAGTGCTTGATTACCCATATCCCACTGAATTATTTGGCATTAAAGTACGTGGGACAGGAGTTGGTACGTGCATTACAATTAGCCGTTTTGGTGCAGCCGCTGGTACATTTTTATTACCGGTTCTAACCAATATTGGTGGTGCAAAATTAGCTATGTTAGTTTGTGCAATTGTATTGCTCTTCGCATTTATCGTTTGTCTTATCTGGGCACCAGAAACATCACCGAAATTTATTAAAGCTGAACAAAATAATAATTAATTATCATAAAAAGACAGATGCATCTTCGCATCTGTCTTTTTTACTTCTTATCTTTCTTCTTTTTATCTTTAGAATCCTTATCAAGCAATTCTTCTGGATCCTTGTGTTTTGGCGTCTTTTTTGGATCTGGAACGGTCGCAAAACGATCAAGCATCTTTTGTAAATTATTAGGGTTGTCAAAAGTTAATCCCATAACTCATCTTCCTTTCGTTTTCCTCATTATATAAAAATTAATAAGCTACTAGCAACTTATTTAATTATTTATGATCAATGAAACGCTGCATTTTTATCATTTCTGAGCCAGCCAAATCAACACTAATTAGATCATCATAATTATGGTCACTAATCTCGCCTAAATCATATTCAGTTAAGATTTTTAAATCAAAGCCTTCATCGCCACGATCAGCAATTAAGCCCAATCGATCTGGATAATGATAAATAGAATCACTGATTTTTATCACATGATCATCAGGCCAATTCTCAATTACCTCGGTGATTGACTTTATCGGGCCATTAAGATTAAGTGATCGTTCCAAATAGTCAGGATCAAAGCTATGATTTTTCTGTTGCCAATTTACTAAATAATTAAAATAGTTCAGTCTTTCTGATTCTTCCGTAACGTGCGCAACATGACTCCGAGCTATCACGGCAATAGATTCTACTTGTCCCAATTCATTTAAGCTCTCAAGCAAAATATTATCTTCATCATACTTAAGCACTTTGCCAATCACAAAATTACCAAATTGATCATCGAAAGTATAATCAAAATAAATTTCTACTAATTTTAATTCATTAAACTCATAATTTTGCTTTTGCTTCAAATAATGAATAAATAAATTATTATCTATGCTGTTTACGTCAACACAAACAATATCTTGAAGAGGAATAACCGTAGCAAAATGTTCAATAGAAGTGCCGTTCTTTTCTAAAATACGGACTTCTTTTTTATCAAGCTGTGTAATCAAACCAGTGTAAGTTACGCCGGTATCAACCTCAAAAGTTACAAAAGGCTGCGCATCAGCAACATTGATCAGTAAGTCATAAATATCAGTGAAATCCCAGTTCTTTACTGAACTATTTAAGTGCCTCATGTCAAATGGATCCTTAATTTCAGTTGTCGCATAATAATGCAACACTGGTGTGTCGTCCTCTATTTTGGCTATTTGATCTTCCTTGATAAAAACAATTCCGCCTTGATTGCCAGTTTGATCAACTGATTCTAAAACGATCCAACCATGTTCACGTGCCACAATTTGACCAATATAGTAGGAATTTGCATCAATAAAAGTAATGCTCTCATCCCCACCCAAATTATATTTTTCTTGATCAGCATTCAATGTAACTTGCACTAATTTGTTCATGTCTATCCCTCTTTTCTGTATAAGTTCAAGTATCCACTAAGAAACATTTTTCTGCAAGAAAAAAAGCGGCATCTATTGATGCCGCTTAATCTCATTTACCCATCAAGTTCAACGCCTTGCAGCTGTTTCATCTTACTATAAACTACACCACGTTGACTTGAGTCAAATTCTAGAATTAACATATCGCCACCGCGAATAACCGTTTGTCCATTAGGAATAATTTCATCCCCATCACGGCGAATAGTACTTACACGCGTATCTTCAGGCCACTTAATCTCGGATACCTTTTTGTCAACTAATCTAGAGCTCTCATAAACCGGTAGAACCATTCGATCAGCTTGGCCAGTATAATTAACCTTACGATCACTATGCTTGTCCATAGCGGCCGCTAAGAGGCCGTAAATTGGTTTTCCGCCAAGAAGTTCATCAACTAGCAGCGCAATAAATGCTACAACAGCAAGTGGCATTAAATGTAGCAATGAGCCAACCATTTCAGTAATCAAAATAATTGCGGTAAATGGTGCGCGAATAATTGCGGCGAAATAGCCAGCCATTGAAAAGATTACTAAGTTAACTACTAAACGCTGAGGCAATAGTCCAAGTTGAACCATGAACAAACCATAAGTAGCACCAATTAAAGCACCCATGGTCAAAATTGGCAAAAAGATACCACTTGGTAAACCAGAGTCATAGGCCACGATTGAAAAGACAATTCTCATGACATAATAGAACGCCAACAGACCAACTAATCTCCATCCACTTTGTGTAATTATATGGGGCATTGCCAAAATCAAGCGATTACCAGGACCTGTAATTAATGGCCAGAAGTAGGCTATTGGAATTAAGATTGCCAAAGGGATTAAGCCATGAAGCCAGTGAGGCAAAAACGTGATTTTTGCATAAACTTTTTTCAAACTAAACAGTCCGACTTTGTATAAATGGCCTAGAACACCTAATAAGATCCCTAAAATAATCAAGTGCCAATAGAGCACAATTGGGAATGAATGATTATATAAAATTCCAAGCGCTGGATGGATACCGAATAAATTGGAAACCACAAAGTTGGAAGCAATTGCTCCAGCTAATGCATTCATCCAAACAAGTGGAGAGAAATTATGGAAAACTTCTTCTAATACAAACAATGCTCCACTAAGAGGTGCACCAAATGCAGCAGATAGACCACTAGCGGCACCGGTTGCTAACAAAATTCGTGAATTAAGCTTATTTTGCTTAAAGCCTTGGCCTATACCCTGGCCGATGGTTGAACCGAGTTGTAATGAAGGGCCTTCTGGTCCCAAGAACAAGCCTGTACCAATTACCAGAATACCCCCTATTAGCTTACGCCATAAAATTGGGAACCATTGCAGAGATAACTTTCCTTGAAGCTGTAATTTTACTTCAGGAATACCTGATCCTCCAACATGAGGATATTGTTTTACAAAATACCCTGCAATTACGGCTACGGCGATAAAGCCTATAATAATCACAATAAACCATAATGGATTGCTGTGAGCTAATTGAAATAAATGCAGCCAAAAACCTGACGTTTTTTCAATTCCAAATCTAAATAGCCCGACTACTATACCAGTAAAGATACCAACTACTAACGCTTGTAAAAGTAGTTTTATATTGGTTTTATTTCCCTCGTCTTTCATATAACCCTCTCTTTAATTGAACAATCACGACAAACTCTATTGTACAATAAAAAACCAGCTAAGATTTAGCTGGTTTTTGGTTTCATGTGAAACAGATTTATTATTTTTCTTCATACCATTCAGTATGGAATGTACCTTCACGATCATTTCTTTGGTAAGTATGTGCACCAAAGTAGTCACGTTGACCTTGAATAAGGTTAGCTGGTAAATCTGGGTTAAAGATTGATTCTAAGTAGTTAAGAGCTGCACTTAAAGTTGGAGTTGGTACGCCAGCCTTAGTAGCGAATTCAACTGACTTTCTCAAAGCTGGAAGGTTTTCTTCCATTAACTTTCTGAAGTAGTCATCTTGGAACAAGTTCATGAGCTTGTTGCCTTTAGAATACGCATTTTCGATATCTTTAAGCATTGCAGAACGAATAATGCAGCCTGCTTCCCAATCTTGAGCAATTGACTTGTAGCGCAAGTCCCAATCATAAGCTTCGGCAGCCATGGTTAATTGTTGGAAGCCTTGTGCGTATGCGACAGCTTGAGCTAATTGCAAAGTCTTTTCGAATTCATCCACTAAATCGTCAGGAATTGCACCCTTGTACTCAAACTTAGCTTGCTTAATACCGCTCTTCACTGCTAAATGAGCTTGCTTACTCATGAAACGAGCCATAACAGCTTCAGCTACGACAGTTACTGGAGCGCCAAGTGCAACACCGTCTTCAAGCATCCAGTTACCAGTACCCTTGTAAGAAGCAACATTCAAAATGTGGTCAATCACGTGATCTGGAGTCAAATCATCCTTTTGAGCTAATACTTTAGAAGTGATTTCACTAAGGTATGCTTCAACCTTACCATGGTTCCACTTGTCAAAAATTGCGGACATCTCATCATCACTCTTATGAGCAACATCACGAAGTAAGTTGTAAACTTCTGAGAATTCTTGCATGATACCATATTCGATACCATTGTGAACCATCTTTACATAGTGACCAGCACCTTCAGGACCCATGTAGTAGACACATGGCTTGCCTTCCTTGTTCTTAGCAGCAATTGCTTCAAGAATTGGAGCAACCTTTTCATAAGCTGCTTCATCACCACCGGGCATAAGAGCTGGACCGTTAAGGGCACCCTCTTCACCGCCGGACACACCCATACCGATAAAGTGAATACCATGCTTTTCCATTTCATGGTAGCGACGGTTAGTATCGTGGTAGTTTGAGTTACCGCCATCGATTAAAATATCGCCCTTATCCAGCAATGGGAGCAATTTTTGCAAGGTTTGATCCACTGGATCACCAGCCATAATTTGGATCAAAATCTTGCGTGGCTTTTCGAGTGAATTAACAAATTCTTCCCATGTATAACATGGCTTCAACTTATCATCTTCATATTTTGCAAAAGCATCAACTTCTGGTTTATCAATTGAAAAGCCAGAAACTGAGAAGCCGTGATTTCTAACGTTTAAAGCGAGGTTTTTACCCATAACGGATAAACCGATAACGCCGAATTGTTGCATATCTTTAACATCCTCCATTTAATCAAAATTCATCATGTTTTATTATACTTTTTAAAGACAAAAAAGCGAAATTAAAAGACCGCTCTTTAGTCATTCCCTGGGAAATATTGCCACAAAAAAAGCGAGATTTTCATCTCGCTTTTTTGGTCAATTGAATTAAAACTAATTAGAAATTAGTGTTGTGAAGCACCCGAAACTGTATCAGGAGCAGTATCTTCTTCAGGTTCTGATTCTTCATGCTGAGATGCACCTGTTGCAGCGTCAGCTTCCAAACCATACTTTTCAGCAAAGTAGCTGAATGGCTTCAAGTCTTCGGCTTGATACTTCTTGACGAATGCAGGATCGTCAATTGAGTTCAATTCAGTTGAGTAAGGCATTTCGTGGGTGTACTTAACATCAATCAACATTGGGCCATCCATCTTCTTGAATTCGTCAACTGCTTCTTCGAATTCTTTCTTAGTGCGTACAGTAACGCCCTTCACGTTCATACCTTCAGCAACCTTAGCCCAGTCGTTGTCAGGAATAATAACGCCTGATAATGGTTGGTGAGATTCATCCTCTTGTTCAGCTTGAATGTAACCTAAAGTCTCGTTAGTGAAGACAACATTCAAAACATGCATGTTGTAGCGTGCCATAGTGAGTAATTCTTGGTTCATCATAGCAAAGCCACCATCACCAGCTAATTGCCATACTTCACGGTCTGGGTAAACAGTTGCAGCCATTAAGGCAGCTGGAGCACCGTAGCCCATTGTTGCGTGCAAGCCTGAAGTAGTCCACTTTTGATCATCATGCAAGTTCAAAAGACGGCATGAGTCAACGTTAACGTTACCAACATCGATTGCAAAGATAGCATTGTCATCAGCCTTCTTGTTGATTACATCCCAGATTGGCTCTGGACGTACAGGCATTTCATCTGAATTTTTAAAGCTATCTTGCCAAGCATCCCAATTTTCACGGTCTGCAATAGCAGCCTTGTAAAGTGGTGATTCGCTTCTAGTTTCACCAGCGTCAATAATTGCTCTCAATGCCTTCTTAGCATCAGCTAACATTGATACATCAGTTGAGTGACGCTTGCCAAACTTAGCTGGATCAACATCAATTTGAATTACCTTGGCATCCTTAGGGAACCATAATACTGAGAATGGTGAGTTATTGCCAACCCAAACAACTAAGTCAGTTGCACCTTGAACTTCTTGTGCGGCCTTTGGTCCAATACGACCGATGGTACCCATGTATGCTGGAAACTTGTCTTCTACGATACCTTTGCCTAAGTATGATGACATAATTGGAGTCTTGAATTTTTCGGCAAATTCCTTAACTTCATCACCGGCATCTTTAGCGCCTAAACCAATGTACATGGTTGGGTTCTTAGCTTCCTTCAAAAGCTTAACAGCTTCATCAACTGAAGTCTTAGTTGGTGCTGGGTAGTTTGGCTCTGGATGAGCATCCTTGTTTACACGGAAGTTATCCTCAATCTTTTGCCAACCGTAGTCCTTAGGAACGATTAAAACTGCAGGACCTTTTCTTGCGTAGGCTTGACGGATAGCTTCGTCAGTCAATACTGGAATAAGCTCTGGAGTCTTAGCTGAAGCGCACCAAACGCTAGCGTCTAAGAACCATTTATCTTCATCAAAAGCTTGGAAGAAGTCGATATCTTGTCTGCTAGTTGGAACGTTAGCTACAATAGCTACCATTGGTGTCTTATCAAACTTAGCATCGTATAAACCGTTAAATAAGTGAGCAGCACCAGGACCAGCTGAACCGAAACATACACCCAACTTACCTGTTACCTTATATTCTGATGATGCAGCAAGTGCGCCAGCTTCTTCGTGACGTACTTCGATAAATTTCATCTTATCTCTGAAGTCATAGATGGCATTCATACTTGAGTCGAATGAACCACCTGGGAAACCATAGATGTGGTCAATTCCCCAATCATAAATAACTTTAAGCATTGCATCAGAACCATTAATTTTTGTCATTATAAGTACATCTCCTTAACTTTTCGTTTCTTTCATAATGTATTAAAACACATTTTTTCACATTTTTAAAACGTTAAAAGCGTTGTTATTATGCAAATGAAAACGTTTTTTTAAAAATAATCATTTCACAAAGATAGATAAATTTAGACTTATATATCACTCGTTGGTAGCGTTTTCTATTGTGATTTCATGAACATTATTATACTAAAAATCATTTATTTTATATACATTTATTATTACTTATAGTCAAAATTTAAAGAAAAAATTTTTTCTTTTTATTCAATCGTCCATTTTTTAGGTTGCGAGTTATTTCAAAAGGGCATGAAAAAAGCATAGTGGCAGTATTTGTCAACTATGCTTTTTACTTATTCATTTTATTTGTTTACTTTGGAATAGCGACCATTTTGAATATAAACACTCAAGATAGCTAAATCAGCTGGGTTTACCCCCGAAATACGTTCGGCCTGAGCTAAAGTCTCAGGACGAATCTTTTCAAATTTCTGACGAGCCTCAGTTGCTAAGCCCTCAATCATTTCATAATCAATATCAGCTGGAATCTTTTTAGCTTCTTGACGCTTTAAACGAGCAATTCTGGTTTCTTCTTTCTTGATATAGCCCGCATATTTAATCGCAATCTCTACTTGCTCTTTGACATAACGGTCACCATCGATCTTTTCGCCAGTGAGTCGTTCGATATCATCGATCTTAACATGTGGACGGCGTAAGAAGACGTCTGCCTTTACGCCGGCTTTCATTGGTTCCTGGCCGATACTCTTCAGATATTGCTGAACATCATCAGTCAAGTGAACCGTAATTTCATGCAATCTAGCTTTTGCATCCCTAATAGCTTGCTTCTTTTCTTCGAACTTCTTATAGCGTTCATCAGAAATCAAACCAAGCTGGTGACCATATTCGGTCAAACGCAAATCTGCATTATCATGACGCAAAATTAAGCGATACTCAGCGCGACTCGTCAACAAACGATATGGTTCATTAGTACCCTTAGTTACCAAATCATCAATCAAAACACCGATATAAGCATCGTTTCGTCCCAAGGTAAAGCCAGGCTTGTCTTGCGCACTTAGTGCAGCGTTAATCCCAGCAATCAAACCTTGACCAGCGGCTTCTTCATAGCCTGACGTACCATTCATCTGTCCAGCAGTAAATAAGTGCTTGATGTTCTTAGTCTCAAGAGTGTGCTTCAATTGCCATGGTTCAACCACATCATATTCAATTGCATAACCTGGGCGCATCATCTCAGCGTGTTCAAGTCCCGCAACTGAGTGAACCATTTTAAGCTGAATTTCTTCAGGCATTGAAGTTGAAAAGTCGCCTACATAAACTTCTTTAGTAGTTCTACCTTCTGGTTCAAGGAAAATTTGATGACGATCTTTATCGGCAAAACGAACCACCTTATCTTCAATAGAAGGACAATAACGAGGGCCCACACCCTTGATAATCCCACTAAACATTGGTGCTCGATCAAGATTATCACGAATAATTTCATGGGTACCGTTGTTGGTGTAAGTCATCCAGCAAGAGATTTGATTCTTTAAATAGTCAACGTCTTTACTTTCATATGAGAAATGACGAGGAGTTTTATCACCAGGCTCTTCTTCAGTCTTGGAGTAGTCAATCGTATTACCGTTAACACGTGGAGGAGTACCAGTCTTAAAACGACGAAGCTTAAAACCAAGTTTTTCAAGGTTTTCTGACAACTTGATTGAAGGAGTTGTGTTGTTAGGACCTGAAGAATAAGTAAGTTCACCAATAATAATTTTGCCGCGTGCTGCAGTACCGGTAGTCAACACAACGCTTTTAGCATGGTATTTTGCACCTGTATTGGTAATTACACCTTTGCAAACGCCGTCTTCTACTACTAATTGATCTACAATTGCCTGACGCAAAGTTAAATTAGGCGTATTTTCAATAGTATCCTTCATATGCTCATGATATTGCCACTTATCAGCTTGGGCACGAAGAGCACGTACGGCTGGACCCTTACCGGTATTCAACATTCTCATTTGAATATAAGTAGCGTCAATGTTTTTACCCATTTGTCCGCCCAAAGCGTCAATTTCACGAACCACAGTCCCTTTAGCAGGACCACCAACTGATGGGTTACATGGCATAAAGGCAACCATATCCAAACCAATAGTCACAAGCAAGGTCTTTTGCCCCATATGTGCACTTGCCAATGCTGCTTCACACCCTGCGTGACCTGCTCCAACAATAATTACATCATATTCATTTGAATCATATGTTTTAATCATATTCTTCCCCTACTTTCCTAAACAGAATTGACTAAACAATTGCGTTACCAGTTCATCTGGCGCGCTTTCTCCAGTGATTTCGCCTAAAGTATCCCAAGCTCCAGTGAAATCAATTTGCGCGATATCTACTGGGATGCCATCATCAACTGCTTGCACTACATCCTGCAATTCTTTTTTAGCCTTAGCTAAAAGTGATGTTTGACGCTGGTTAGTAACCATTACTTGATCATTAGAATTTTCGATACCAGCAAAGAATAGTTTATTGATTAATTCTTCTAATTTATCAAGATTTTGCTCTTTCAAAATTGAGGTTAAAATAACGTCGCTGCCAGTTTGCTTCTTCATTTCATCAACTGTTATCTTTTGTCCTAAATCAGACTTATTCAAGACAATAATTCTCTTTTTGTTCTTAGTTTCTTCAATTAAAGCTCTATCTTCAGCTGTTAATTCTTGACTAGCATCTATCAACAAAAGTACTAGATCAGCACGATCTAGCGCCTTCTTTGATCTTTCTACCCCGATTTTTTCAACCTTATCGTCTGTATGGTGAATTCCGGCAGTATCAATTAATTCTAGCGGTACTCCTTTTACAGACACATATTCTTCAAGGGTATCTCTAGTGGTTCCGGCTACATCGGTTACAATTGCTTTATCACTTTGAGTCAAATAATTAAGCAATGATGACTTACCCACATTAGGGCGTCCAACAATTGCAGTCGCAAGACCATTACGCAAGATTTTACCCTCTTGTGCAGTCTTCAACAGTCGATCTATTTTCTTAATTACTGATTTAGCAGTATCAGACATTTGCTTGGCAGTAACAGTATCGGCATCATACTCTGGATAATCAATATTTACCTCTACATTAGCCAGAGTATCCAAAATCTCCTGTCTCATAGCTTGAATTTTATGCAAAAGCCCCCCAGCAAGCTGCCCTACAGCGACCTGACGTGCTTTATCTGTTTTAGCACGAACAATGTCCATCACACTTTCAGCCTGAGTTAAATCAATTCTGCCATTAACAAAGGCACGCTTAGTAAATTCACCCGGATCAGCCATACGAGCGCCATGACTTAATAAAAGTTGCAAAATATGATTTGTAACTACGATCCCACCGTGACAATTGATTTCAACAATATCCTCACGCGTAAAAGTCTTGGGCGCACGCAATACTGTGACCATTGATTCATCGATAGTTTTACCAGTATCAGGATCAATAATATGACCATAGTGAATAGTATGTGTTGGTACTTTAGTCAAATCTGCACCTTTAAAAACTTCATTAGCAATTTTAACTGCATCTTCACCCGACATCCGTACAATGGAAATTCCGCCTTCGCCAATAGGGGTGGAAATTGCAGCAATTGTATCGAACTCTGTTAAAGTTTGAGCCATAATTTCACCTTTTCTTAATAAAAAAAGTGCATTATACCACCACGAATAAACATGATGGATAAAGCACTTTGACTACTTTATCTAAAAATCATTTTAGATTGATATTCTTTTTATCTCTTTTTGCGTCCTAAACGCTTGTAAGTTTTTCTTATCTTACGTTTACGTTCGCGCTCGGCTTCTGCCTTAGCCTCTTGCTCTCTCTTAAATTTAATAGGATTTTGCAAGATAAAGGTCTGAACTGCCTGGAATAAGTTGGAAATAACCCAGTAAAGTGTAATTGCTGATTGGAAGTTCAATGCCATTACACCTACCATGATTGCCATTCCGTAAGTCATTACCTTTGTCATCCCATTTTGAGCTGACTTAGGCGTAGCTAACTGACTAATGTAGGTAGACAAGAAAGTGAAAACCATTGCCAAGATCGGCATTATGTAATAAGGATCCGGTTTACTCAAATCCATCCACAAAAAGCGACCAGTTTGCAACTGTGGCGTACGTAAAATCGCGCCATACAAAGCATACATAACAGGCAATTGGATCAAAACGGGTAAACATCCAGTATACGGATTTACTCCTGCTTCCTTATATAGTTTATTAGTTTCTTGTTGTAATAGTGTCCTTGATTCAGTGTCACGTCCTGGATATTTCTTACGTAACTCATTAATTTGTGGTTGAATGCCTTGCATCTTTGTTGTGCTTCGAATAGAAATAGCATTCAAAGGCAACAAGATAACACGAACAATAATGGTAAAGACAATAATTGCCCATCCATAGCTATTGCCCATTAACTTAGCTAACCACAAAATGAAAGCTGACATGTAATAAACAATCCATCTGTCCCACCAATTGCCACTGTTATGTGAAACTGGTGCAACATGACCGTTTGCACCTTGAGTCGCACATCCTGTCAAAACGACAGCAAGTGTAATCAAAGCTAAAACGGCAATAAGACGTTTGACATTTCTCTTGGTCAGAATGTCCTTCAATCTAATTTTCCTCAACTTCATCTGGCATTTCTTCAATAATATGAGCCAAAGCTAATGCATGAAGCAAGTTTTTTCGTACTTTGACCATATCAAAATTACGAGCATAAGGCCGGGTAATGATTAAAAAATCAGCATGTGGATCAATCTCCAACTTTTTTTCATCAATTACGGCCCGAATATAACGCTTGAGTCGATTACGTGCAACTGCAGTATGCCCAACCTTCTTGCCAACAGAAATACCTACACGAAAGTGCCTGTTTTCTGCTTTTTCTACCTTATAGATGACAAAAGCACGGTTAGCTACTGAATTACCAGACTCGAAAACTTGCTGGAAATCTTTTTCAGATTTTACTCGATAAGACTTTCTCAAAACGTTTCATTCCACTCTATGTAGACTAAAAAAACCACTGGGATTCAGTGGTTTAAGCAGATAAGACTTTTCTACCCTTTGCGCGGCGTCTTGCTAAAACCTTACGGCCATTTGATGTGCTCATACGCTTCATAAAACCATGAACACGTGAACGGTGACGCTTCTTAGGTTGGTAAGTTCTCTTAGTTGTCATTGTAAACTGCACCTCCATAAAATCTTTGTGCTAAATACACAATTTCTTATTAAGAATAGCACGAATAGCCGCAAAAACCAAGTATTTATTTAAAAAAGCATTCATGATTCATTCAAAAATAAATCCCTTAAACAGCATTTTTATGTGGATAAAAAAATAAATATTTTTTCACACGAAATAATTCACAAGATAATTCCCAATGTTTTCCACATCCCACAGGGTGTTAAAAATTAAATTCACACCATGTGGATAACGCATATGGTAATGCGCTTAAATTATTGCTACAATAGCAAAAGTAATCCACATGTCAACTGTGCATAAATTAACCTTTTGATTTGTATCATGTCAAAATGTGCATATTAGTATTAAAATAATCCACAGGCTGTTAATCATGTTAATTACTTTTACTCTTGTGGAAAACTTTTATATAAAATGATACACTTAATGTGCTTTTTACTATTGGGGGAATGCACATTGTTCGACATTGAAAAATTCTGGCAACATTTTAACGATGAGATGCGGGCTCGTTTTAATGAAGTTGCTTATAATGCATGGTTTAAAAATACTAAGCCTATTTCTTACAATAAAAATACACATGAATTGAAAATCTTAGTTCAAAATCCTGTTGCAAAGGGGTATTGGGAGAAAAATTTATCTTCACAACTGATTCAATCGGCCTATGGTTACGCCGGAATTGAAATATTACCTGTATTTCAGATAACTGAAAATAACGAAAGTCCTGAACGGATCGTCACACCCGAGCCCAAACATGATATTCAACTACAACAAGAAAAAAGAGCACCTAGACAATTCACCAAAAATTTAAAATTAAACGAAAAATATACCTTTGATAATTTCGTTCAAGGTGAGGGAAACAAATTAGCTGCCGGCGCCGCATTGGCTGTAGCAGACAGTCCTGGTAGCTTTTACAATCCACTCTTTATTTTTGGTGGTGTTGGTCTTGGAAAAACACACTTAATGCAGGCAATCGGTCACCAAATGTTAGCCGAACGTCCTAATGCAAAAGTAGTCTATATACAGAGTGAAACTTTCGTTAATGATTTTATTAATTCCATAAAAAATAAAACGCAAGACCAATTCCGCGAAAAATACAGAACTTGTGACTTGCTGTTAGTCGACGATATTCAATTTTTTGCAAAAAAAGAAGGTATTCAAGAAGAATTCTTCCATACCTTTGAGACTCTATATAATGATCAAAAGCAAATCGTGATGACCAGTGATCGCTTACCAACTGAAATTTCCGATTTGTCCGAGCGTTTAGTTTCTCGATTTACATGGGGGTTACAGGTTGAAATTACACCTCCAGATCTTGAAACACGAATTGCAATTTTACGCAAGAAGGCAGAAGCAGAGGGCTTAGTCATTGATGACAACACTCTCGATTACATAGCCTCACAAGTAGACACTAATATTAGAGAACTTGAAGGTGCACTTGTTAAAGTTCAAGCATATGCAACTATTGAAAAAGCAGACATAAATACAAATTTAGCTCGAGAGGCTCTTGTTGATCTAAAATTAGTCCAAAAAAATCGCGGGTTACAGATATCTAAAATCCAGGAAGTAGTCGCAAATTATTTCCAAACTTCAACTGCCGAATTAAAGGGTAAAAAGCGTGTACGGCAGATTGTAGTACCAAGGCAAATAGCGATGTACTTATCTCGTGAGTTAACTGATGCTAGTCTACCAAAAATTGGACAAGAATTTGGCGGCAAAGATCATACCACGGTAATGCATGCATATGATAAAATCGATAAGCAAATAAAAACGGATACAGAAATAAAAAGTGCTGTGTTTGATTTGAAACAAATGCTTGAGCATTAATTATCCACTGTGGATAACTTTAAGAGTTTTACACATAGTTTTTAACCGTTTAAATTCCGTTATTTTAAGGCTTCTACTGAGTTTTCAACAAAATTCACAGGCCCTACTACTACTAATTAAATATATAATTAATATAAATAACTTAGGAGGACAACAATGAAATTTACAATTAATCGTAATCTGTTTATAGAAAACTTGAACAATGTAATGCGGGCTATTTCCTCAAGAGCAACTATTCCTATTCTTAGTGGTATTAAGTTGGACTTGACTGAAACAGAATTAACCTTAACAGGTAGCGATACAGACATTTCAATTGAAATAAAGATACCTGTAAACGAAGACTTAAATGTGGAATCTACAGGTTCAATTGTTCTGCCTGCTAGATTCTTCAGTGAAATTGTTAAGAAATTACCAGGTAAAGACTTTTCATTTGAAGTAAAAGAAAGTTTCCAAACTCAAATCGTATCTGAAAATAGTGAATTTACAATTAATGGCTTAGATGCAAATAATTATCCACGTTTACCTGAAATCCCTGATAATGCCGCATTTACTATTTCTGGCAAAACTTTCCGTGAAATTATTAATGAAACGCAATTTGCTACATCTAACGATCAAACGAGAGCTATTCTTACAGGTGTTCGTTTCTTCTTTAATCCAACCAACATTAAGGCAGTCGCAACTGATTCTCACCGTTTATCACAGAGAACTATTACTTTAGAAAACGGACCTCAAGCAGAAACCGATCTGATTATCCCTGGTAAAAGTTTGCAAGAATTAGCTAGAATTATTGGAGAAACTGATCCAGAAGTAAAAATTTGCCCTGGTGATAACCAAGCATTGTTTGTAATTGGCAATCTTTCATTCTATTCACGTTTGCTTGATGGCAATTATCCTGACACTGATCGTTTAATTCCAACTGAAAAAACTACTAGTGTTGAATTTGATATTTCAGAATTATCTAGTGCACTTGAACGTGCAAGTTTGTTAACACACGCGGGCCGCAATAACGTAGTAACTTTAACTTTGGATACTACGAACCAAACTGCAAAGTTATCTGGTAAATCCGCAGAAATTGGTAATGTAGAAGAAGATGTAAGTTTCAGGAACTTGGAAGGAAATGACTTACAAATTTCATTCAACCCTGATTACATGCGTGATGCACTTAGAGCTTCTATTACCGATTCTGTAGTAATGAGTTTTACTAAGCCACTGCGTCCATTCGTCATTAATCCAGATAAAGATGATATTGAATTTGTTCAATTAATTACACCAGTTAGAACCTACTAATTAAGTACACAAAATTTAGGTATTAAAAAACTGCCCCATCGTGGGCAGTTTTTATTTGTTTTTCTGTTAAATGCTAAAAATCGATGCTCTAGTATTTTTTATTCGGGATAGTGTGATCAGGTTATTTGCAAAAAAACCGCAGAAAACGCCTTAAATAGCGGTTTAAGTTTGTTATTTGTTATGAAAACTAATATAATTATATAGGTAAAAAGAGTATTGAAGGTGAACATCATCAAATATTTTACAATTGTTGGCGACTGTATAACTTTAGGGCAATTCCTTAAAGAAGAGAGCGTTGTTTCGTCAGGCGGGCAAGCTAAATTTTATCTCCAAGATAATCCAGTAACTTTAAATGGAGCACTTGAGAATCGTAGAGGTAAAAAAATTCGCGTTGGAGATCATTTGCTAGTTAATGGGCAAGAATATGAATTTCGGCGGGAAGAGTAATGTATCTTGATCATTTTGTAGTTCAAAATTTTCGTAATTTAAAAAAGCTTGATATCGATTTTGATCCTAACGTCAATATTTTTATTGGCAAAAATGCGCAGGGAAAAACCAATCTTTTGGAAGCAATCTATTTTTTAGCGTTGACTAGATCCCATAGAACCAATTCTGATAAAGAATTAATAGGTTTTGGTGGCGAATACACCAATTTGCTTGGTCATGTGCAAAAAAGCCAGGTTGATCTAACATTGCGTGTTTTGATCACCCAAAAGGGTAAAAAAGTATGGATTAATCGTGTTGAGCAAGCTAAGTTATCGAAGTACGTTGGCCAATTAAATGCAATTTTATTTTCTCCGGAGGATTTGGAGTTGATAAAGGGTGCTCCAGCCTTGCGGAGAAGATTTATGGACCAAGAATTCGGTCAAATAAATGCGGAATATTTATACTTTGCTAGTAAGTATCGGCAAGTTTTGCTTCAAAAAAATAATTATTTAAAGCAACTTACCAAAGGAAAAACAAATGATCAGGTCTTTTTAGATGTATTGTCAGATCAGCTTGCAGGTATTGCTGCAGAAGTGATTTTTCGTCGTTTTAAGTTTTTGCGATATTTAAGTCACTATGCTAGCGATGCATATGCACATATCAGTTTGGGTGGTGAGAAGCTAGCAATAGCGTACCACCCATCTGTTTCTACTATTGAAGCGGATGATACTGTTGAAGAGATTTATCAAAAAATACTAGCAAACTTTGAACGCAATAAAGCGATTGAAATGCGGAAGGGTACTACTACGTCTGGACCGCACCGAGACGATATTGAGTTTAAGCTCGATGGTAAAAATGCCCATTTATATGCTTCCCAGGGACAGCAACGTTCCATTGCTTTAAGTGTAAAGTTGGCAGAAATTCAGTTGATCCATCAATTAACTGATGAATATCCATTGTTGTTATTAGATGATGTGATGAGTGAGCTAGATCACACTCGTCAAAGTGCACTCCTTAATTATATTCATGGAAAGACTCAGACCTTTATCACTACAACAGATCTGGAAGGAATTTCCTGGGAAATAATTAAGAAGCCACGTGTGTACCACATTCAATCTGGCAAAATTAGTTTTGAGAAGGAGAATTAAATGGCTGATAATTCAAAGAAAAATCTTGATAAGGTCAAAAAATATGAAAAAGAGGCCGACAAGTATAATGCCAGTCAAATTCAAGTCTTAGGCGGCCTGGAGGCTGTTCGTAAGCGACCAGGTATGTATATCGGTTCGACTAGTTCTCAGGGATTGCACCACTTAGTGTGGGAAATTATTGATAACAGTATTGATGAACGACTTGCTGGTTTTGCTACCAAGATTGAAATTACTGTTAATGAGGATGGTAGTGTTACTGTTCAAGATGATGGTCGTGGTATCCCAGTAGATATTCAGAAAAAGACAGGTCGTCCAGCATTAGAGACTGTATTTACTGTACTTCACGCCGGTGGCAAATTCGGCGGTGGCGGATACAAGGTATCAGGTGGTTTGCACGGTGTTGGTGCATCTGTTGTAAATGCTTTGTCCACTAAGCTTGATGTAACTGTCATGCGTGATGGTAAAAAGTATTTCATTGATTTTGATCACGGCCGTGTTAAGGATGATATGAAACAAATTGGTACTGTGCCACTTGATCAACATGGTACTATTGTTCATTTCTATCCAGATCCTGATATTTTTACTGAAACTACTACTTTTGATGACAAGATCTTAAAGAATAGAATTCGTGAACTTGCATTTTTAAACAAGGGATTAAAGCTTACTTTTACTGATAAACGTAAAGATAGTGCTGAAACCGACGTATACAAGTACGAAGGAGGTATTAAAGAATACGTTGCCTTTTTGAACAAAGGACAAGAAGTATTATTTGATGAACCAATCTATGTTGAAAGTACTTATAACGGTATTGATGTGGAAGTTGCTTTGCAATATACAAATGGCTATAAGACCACTTTGATGACTTTCGCTAATAATATCCACACCTATGAAGGTGGGATGCACGAGGCTGGTTTTAAGACTGCTTTAACTCGTGTAGTCAACGACTATGCGCACAAGGCTAAGATCTTAAAGGATAAGGATGACAATCTTTCTGGTGAAGATATCCGTGAAGGAATGACAGCTGTTGTTTCAGTTAAGCACCCAAGTCCTCAGTTTGAAGGTCAGACCAAGACTAAGTTGGGTAACTCAGATGCTAGAACAGCAGTAGATAAGTCATTCTCTGAGACTTTTAGCCGTTTCTTAATGGAAAATCCATCTGTTGGACGCAAGATTGTGGAAAAGGGACAACTTGCTGAACGTGCTAGAACAGCTGCTAAGCGTGCGCGTGAAGTTACCCGTAAAAAGTCCGGTTTGGAAATTGCAAACTTGCCAGGTAAATTAGCTGACAATACCAGTAATGATCCAAGTATTTCTGAATTATTTATCGTTGAGGGTAATTCAGCCGGTGGTTCAGCAAAACAAGGTAGATCTCGTTTGACCCAAGCAATTTTGCCAATCAGAGGTAAGATCTTGAACGTTGAAAAAGCTTCAATGGATCGTATTTTAGCTAACCAAGAAATCAGATCTTTATTTACAGCTTTGGGTACAGGCTTTGGTGCAGATTTTGATGTGTCTAAGGCTCGTTACCATAAGTTAATTATCATGACTGATGCCGATGTCGACGGTGCTCACATTAGAACTTTGCTTTTGACGCTGTTTTACAATTACATGCGTCCAATGATTGAAAAGGGATATGTATACATCGCTCGTCCACCTCTGTATCAGGTTCGTCAGGGTAAGGTAATTAAATATCTTGATACTGATGAAGAATTGCATGATTACTTAGGTAGTTTGCAACCAAGTCCTAAGCCAGTTGTACAGCGTTACAAGGGGTTAGGTGAAATGGACCCAGAACAATTATGGGAAACTACTATGAATCCAGAAAATAGACGTTTGGATCGAGTAAGTCCTGAATATGCCAAGGATGCGGATGCAGTCTTTGAACTTTTAATGGGTAATGAAGTTGCTCCAAGACGTGACTTTATTCAAAAGAATGCTAAATATGTTGAAAATTTGGATGCATAGGAGAGGTTAGATGGACGATAATCAAACTCAAGATCGTAGAATTAGAAACGTCGATTTAACTAGCATGATGCGTAGTTCATTCCTGGACTATGCAATGTCAGTTATTGTAGCTCGTGCTTTGCCTGATGTTCGCGATGGTTTGAAGCCTGTACAGCGTCGTATTCTTTATGGAATGAGCGAATTAGGTGTTACGCCTGATAAGCCATACAAGAAAAGTGCCAGAATTGTTGGGGAAGTTATGGGTAAATTCCACCCACACGGTGACTCATCAATTTATTTAGCTATGGCGCACATGGCACAAGACTTTTCATACCGTTACATGTTAGTTGATGGTCACGGTAACTTCGGTTCTGTTGATGGAGACGAACCAGCCGCAATGCGTTATACCGAAGCAAGAATGAGCAAAATCGCTGTTGAAATGCTTCGTGATATCAATAAAAACACAATCGACTGGCAAAGAAACTATGATGATACTGAAAATGAACCAGTAGTATTGCCAGCTAGAATTCCTAACTTGTTAGTTAACGGTGCTAACGGTATTGCTGTTGGTATGACAACTAATATCCCACCTCATAACTTGAGCGAAGTAATTAGTGGTTTGCACATGTTGATGAAAAATCCTGATGCCACTACTAAGGATTTGATGAAGGTTATTCCAGGCCCTGATTTCCCAACTGGTGGAATTATTATGGGTCGCGGTGGAATTTATCGTGCTTATGAAACTGGTAAGGGCAACATCGTTGTACGTGCCAAAACGAATATCGAAACAGAAAAGAGTGGCCGTGAAAGAATTATTGTTAGCGAAATTCCTTTCATGGTTAATAAGGCTGAATTAGTTAAGAAGATTGCTGACTTAGCACGTGAAAAGATCATCGATGGAATTACTGGTGTTCGTGATGAATCTGACCAGACTGGTATGCGAATTACTATTGATATTCGTAGGGATGCCAGTGCCAGTGTTGTTTTGAATAATTTGTTCAAACAAACTCAAATGCAGGCTAACTTCGGCATGAACATGGTTGCCATTGTTGATGGTGCACCACACTTCTTAACTTTGAAGCAAATGTTGCAATATTACTTGGACCACCAAGAAGATGTTGTAACTCGTAGAACCAAGTTCGAATTAGCTAAGGCTGAGGCTAGAGCCCATATTCTTGAAGGGTTGCGAATTGCTCTAGATAATATTGATGAAATTGTTCATATTATCCGTAACAGTCAATCAAGTGATATCGCTAAGGCAACTTTAATTAGTCGCTTCGGTCTTGATGATAAGCAATCTCAAGCAATTTTGGATATGCGTCTTGTACGTTTAACAGGCTTGGAACGAGATAAGGTTGAGGCCGAATATAGAGAGTTGCAAGCTAAGATTGCCGATTACAAAGATATTTTGGCTAAGCCTGAACGGATCGATAAGATTATTTATGATGAATTATTAGATATCCAAAAGCGCTTTGGTGATAAGCGTAGAACCGAAATTGGTGCTAGCGAAGTTGTTTCAATTGAAGATGAAGATTTAATTGAAAAACAAAATATTCTTTTGACTGTAACTCACAATGGTTACATCAAGAGAATGCCAATTCAAGAATTTAAGACCCAAAACCGTGGTGGTAAAGGTATTAAGGGTATGGGTGTTCAAGATGGTGACTTTATCGAACACTTAATTTACTCAAGTACACATGACATGCTTTTGTTCTTTACTAATGCGGGTAAAGTTTACTCAAAGAAGGCATATGAAATTCCAGAATATGGTCGTATGGCCAAGGGATTGCCAGTAGTTAACTTGCTCCAATTAGAGAAGGGCGAAAAGGTTCAAACAGTTATCAACATTCCTGAAAATGCGGATGATAACTACTTGTTCTTTATCACCAAGATGGGAACAGTTAAGCGTACCCACGTTAGCGAATTTTCTAACATTAGAAACAGTGGTTTGATTGCCCTTACTCTCCGTGATGGGGATGAATTGAGCAACGTTTTGACCACTGATGGCAACCAAAACATTTTGATCGGTACTCACTCGGGTTATGCCGTTACCTTCAAGGAAAGCGACGTTCGTGCTATGGGTAGAACTGCTGCGGGTGTACGCGGAATTAACTTACGTGATCATGATTATGTAGTTGGTTCTGGTGTATTAGGTGCAGACGACCAGGTATTAGTCATTTCTGAAAAAGGCTACGGTAAACGTACTCCAGCTGCAGAATATCCAGTTAAGGGCCGTGGTGGTAAAGGTATCAAGACTGCTAATATCACTGAAAAGAATGGCCTACTTGCTGGCGTAATCGTTATTAGTAAGGGCAAGGACATCATGGTTATCACTACTGATGGTATTATGATCCGCTTTAAGACAAAGGATGTTTCTCAAACTGGACGTAGTACTATGGGTGTTCGCTTGATTAAAGTTAACGACGATAGTCAAGTCGCAAGTTTGACCATTGTTCCATCTGAAGCTGATCAAGATCAAGTTGATGATGAAGATGACAATGACGATAATGAGTAATTAATTAAAAAATCAAAAAATTTGAAGTTTTAAAAAAATTATCAAACTTTTTTGCGTAATAAATAATGAACAGTAAAAAACTATTTAGGATCACGTGAAAAACTGTTTGGTAATTTTTTATTTATATGCTAGAATTAGAAATTGCGAGTAATATTTCAATTACTCCTTGTTCTTGATTTTAGCAAGAACCATATAGTCCAAAAGGAGGTGCATTAGTCATGGCAACTACAAAGTACGAAGTAACTTACATTATCAAGCCTGATGTTGATGAAGAATCAAAGAAGGCCCTCGTAGAAAACTACGACAAGGTTATCGCTGATAACGGTGGTACTATGGTAGAATCCAAAGACTGGGGCAAGCGTCGTTTCGCATATGAAATTGATAAGTATCGTGAAGGTACTTACCACATTATGACTTTCACTGCTGACAACGCTGACGCAGTTAACGAATTTAGCCGTTTGTCAAAGATTGACAGCGCTATCTTACGTTCAATGACCGTTAAGTTAGACAAGTAATTTTAATTTATTGTTTTCGTGATTTAGGAAAGGAAGGACATAAGTATGATTAATAGAGTTGTACTTGTTGGCCGTTTAACACGTGATCCTGAATTGCGTACTACTGGGAGTGGAATCTCGGTTGCTACGTTTACTCTTGCTGTTGACCGTCAATTTACAAATAGCCAAGGTGAGAGGGGCGCGGACTTTATCAGCTGTGTAATTTGGAGAAAATCTGCAGAAAACTTCTGTAACTTTACTTCAAAGGGTTCATTAGTTGGTATTGATGGCCGTATTCAAACCAGAAGTTATGACAATAAAGATGGGCAAAGAGTATATGTAACTGAAGTTGTTGTTGATAACTTCGCATTGCTCGAATCACGCAAGGATCGTGAGGCCCGCGGTCAAAATGGTGGTTATACACCAAATACTGGAAATGCTGGTGCTCCAAGCACTAACAACTTCCAAAATAATGGTGGATCACAAAATACTACTCAGAATACTAATAATCAATCAAACAACGCTCAAGATCCATTCGCAGGATCTGGCGATCCGATTGATATTTCTGATGATGATCTTCCATTCTAAAAATATTTAAAGAAAGGATTCTAGAACATGGCTCAACAAAGAAGAGGCGGCCGTCGTCGTCGTAAGGTTGACTACATTGCAGCTAACCACATCGATTACGTTGACTACAAGGATGTCGATCTGTTGAAACGTTTTATCTCAGAAAGAGGTAAGATTTTACCACGTCGTGTTACTGGCACTAGTGCTAAGAACCAACGTAAAGTTGCAAATGCTATTAAGAGAGCTCGTATCATGGGCTTGTTACCATTTGTTGCTGAAGACTAATTAAAATTAGATCGAATACAAACCAAAAGGACAGGATTATTTCCTGCCCTTTTTTAGTGCCATTTTTTCATTCATAACGCGTAATAATGTATAATTGATACTGATATATTTTACCTTGTAATAGGAAGGATCTTCATGAAAGATTTTTTACGTAAGCTTGAATTGCCTGAATTTATTAAAGATTCGCGATTAACAGCTTCCGTAGTAATCATTTTAGTACTTTCTTTAGTGGGAAGTATTATTGCGATGATTATGAGTCCATTATTTGGTTTAGCAATGGTGCTAATTTTTATTATGTCTGTTGCTTTTGCCATTTATGGAACCTACATTTTGGCAGGTAAGGCAACTAATTTTGCCGTTAATCTGTCTTACCGAATAAAACGTAGTGAGCAAGAAGCCATGATCAAGATGCCACTCGGTATTTTGCTCTATGATTCTGATCATCAGATTCAATGGGTGAATCCTTATTTGCAATTGTATCTTAAAGATACGGATTTAGTAGGTCACACAATTGAAGCTGTAGATCCAGATCTGAATAAATTGTTGAATGAAGCGATTGAAGCTAAAACCTCAGAAAACCATATAGTTAATTGGGATGGACACCGTTTTGAAATGGTGGTCCAAGATGATTTGGGCGTAATTTATCTGCTAGATATTACGCGTTATGCAAAAATCGAAGATAAGTATGAAGCTGAGCGTCTGGCTATTGGACAGATCTTTATTGATAATTATGATGAGTTAAGCGAAACAATGCATGATCAGGAACTGACCAGCATGAGTTCATATGTACAAAACACGTTAAGTAATTATGCTAAGAAGTTTAAGGCATATTTAAAGCGGATCGATGAAGATCACTTTTTACTGCTAGTACATATGCAAGATTTAGCTGAGATGGAAAAGGATAAGTTCTCTGTCTTAGATAAAGTACGACAAGAAACTAGCCGTAACAACACTCCGCTTACCTTGTCAGTCGGGATTGCCTTCGGCTCCGATTCACTCTCTGAAATTGCCAACCAGGCACAATCTAATCTTGATTTAGCCTTAGGTCGAGGCGGGGATCAAGTTGTGCTTCGTCAACCGGGCAAGGATGCACGCTTTTATGGTGGTAAATCCAACCCAATGGAGAAGCGAACTAGAGTCAGAGCTAGAATGGTCTCTCAAGCAATTAGTGAACTATTCAAAGATGCGGACCGTGTTTTCGTCGTTGGACATCAGCGTCCAGACATGGACTCAGTTGGTAGTGGTATTGGTGTCGTAAAGTTGGCTCGCCTTCATGGCGTAAAAGCTAATTTTGTTTTAGATACTAATAAAACAAATTATGACGTAGGGCGCTTAGTGATCAGAATGCAACAGAAGAATCAGGATAAAGATATTTTTATCAGTCCTGAGGAGGCTCTAGCTGAAGCAACTGATAAATCAATGTTGGTTATGGTTGATCACTCTAAGTATTCAATTACTTATTCTCAAGCCTTGTATGATCGTTTGAAGAATAGAATTATCGTAATTGATCACCATAGACGTGGTGAAGAGTTCCCAGAGAATCCAATGCTTACCTATGTTGAACCATATGCTTCTTCAGCCTGTGAGTTGGTTACTGAAATGATCGAGTATCAACAGCCAGCGCAAGGCAAGCAAGTTTTAACAGATCTAGAAGCAACTGCAATGCTTGCCGGTATCGTAGTTGATTCTAAAGAATTCTCGCTTAGAACGGGGACTCGAACCTTTGATGCCGCAAGTTACTTGCGGTCAATCGGCGCTGATTCAGCTGTGGTAAGTTCACTGCTCAAGGAAGATATTGATAGTTTCCTTGAGAGAACACATTTGGTTGCTACATTGAAGATGGTAAAGCCGCATATGGCTGTTTTGTGTGGACCTGATGATAAGATTATCGATCCAATTATCACGGCTCAAGCAGCTGATACGGCACTTGATTTGGAAAATGTGGGTGCTAGTTTTGCCATTACTCGGCGCACTCCAGACACTATCGGTATTTCTGCACGTTCAATGGGTAAGATTAATGTGCAGATTATTATGGAAAAGCTGGGCGGTGGCGGCCATCTTTCTAATGCGGCTACTCAGATTAAAGGTGTTACTATTGAAGAAGCAAGAGCAAAATTGCTTCAAGCAATTGATGAATACGAAAAGGAAAATGAATAAAGGAGAACAAAATGAAGGTTATTTTTACACAAGACGTTAGAGGTCGTGGCAAGCGTGGACAAGTTAAGGAAGTTCCAGATGGATATGCACAAAACTATTTAATCAAGCGTGGCTTGGCTAAGGCAGCTACCAAGGGTAACATGAATACCTTAAAGCGTGTAGAAGCTAACGAAAAGGCTGCTTACGAAGCTGAAAAGGCAGAAGCTAAAAAGATTAAGGCAGAGCTTGAAAAAGACGATACAATCGTTAACTTCAAGTCAAAGGCTGGTACAGATTCACGTTTGTTTGGTTCAATTTCAAGCAAGAAGATTGTAGAAGGCCTTGAAAAGCAATATGGTATCAAGGTTGATAAGCGCAAGTTGAACTTGCCAGAACCAATCAAGACTTTAGGTTACACTAATGTTCACGCTAAGTTGTTCAAGGGTGTTGAAGCTACTATTCGTGTACACGTTACTGAACAAGACTAATTTTATTTTTGATAAAAAGTGGTTGTGATTGATGGATAATATTGTTTCTCAACAAATTCCACACGACTCAGATGCCGAAAAGGCTGTTCTGGGCGCGATTTTTATTGATCCAGAAGCAATTGCTGATGCGAGTGCGGTAGTTCAACCGGAAGATTTTTATGAAAGAGCAAATCAGATCATCTATCAAGCGATGCTGGATTTGTCAGATCGCGGGGATGCAATTGATCCGCTGACTCTTCAAGATGAACTAAATAAGAGAAATCAGCTAGATGACATTGGTGGGATTAGTTATGTTTCAGAATTAGCACTGGCAACGCCTACCGCCGCGCACGTTACTTACTATGCGCAAATTGTGCACCGAAAGGCGTTATTGCGCAGACTGATTTCTGCTAGTCAAAAGATTATTTCTAACGCAATTGATGGTTCAGATGATGTAACTGATATTCTTGATGACGCGGAAAGCGAAATTATGAATGTCTCATCAGAAAATAATAGTGGTGGTTTCAGAACAATCAAAGAAATCGTTAATTCCACTATTAAGGATATTAATAATATCCCTGATGACGGCAACATGGTTACAGGATTGCCAACAGGATTCGCTGAGCTGGATAAGATGACGACTGGTTTTCATGATGATGAATTGATCATTATCGCTGCAAGGCCTGGTGTAGGTAAGACGTCATTTGCATTGAATGTGGCACAGTTTGTGGGGCTGCATACGGATAAAACCGTGGCGATGTTTTCTCTAGAAATGAGTGGAGAACAGTTAGTTCAAAGAATGTTAGCATCCTTAGGACTAATAGATTCTCAGCATTTAAGAACAGGTCAGCTGGATGAAGAAGAATGGCGCAAGTTAGTAATTGCGTCAGGCTCGCTTGCTAACACGGATATTTTTATCGATGATACTCCGGGTATTAAAATGAGTGAAATCCGTGCAAAAGCCAGAAGATTAGCCAAAGAAAAAGGTAATCTGGGGCTAATTGTAATCGACTACCTGCAGCTGATTGAAGGTCCACGTAGTGAATCACGGCAACAAGAAGTTTCCGCAATCTCACGTCAATTGAAAAAGCTGGCTAAGGAACTTCACGTGCCCGTTATTGCCCTTTCCCAGTTATCACGGTCGGTTGAGCAGAGGCAGGATAAACGGCCTGTATTGTCCGATATTCGTGAATCTGGGTCAATTGAACAGGATGCCGATATTGTATCTTTCTTATATCGTGATGACTATTACCGCGATGAACCCGAAGATAATGAAAATAGCGGTAGCAGTAGTGAAGTCGGAGCAGAAGACGATAACGGTGAAGTTGAAGTAATTATTGAAAAGAACCGTTCAGGTAGTCGTGGGACTGTTAAATTAATGTTCTCGAAGCCATATAACCGCTTCTCGAACCTGGATTATGCTCATGATGATCCTGATGGCAATTAAGCACATGTTAAAAGCATGTGCTTTTTTATTTATTAAGAATATTCAAAATCCGAATATTAAATGATGAACGTTGATATCACAGCAAATATAAAATAAATATCAGAACAATGGCCATAAATATAAATAATATAATTCGTATTTTATATTGAAATCTAGCATTTTTTCTGTTATACCTATTTATGTGATGAAACCTATTAATTAATTTTTTGGAGGAATTTCAGGTTTATGAAGTTTAAAAAAGTATTAGTTGGAGCTTTAGCAGTTTTAGCTACTGTTTCACTTGCGGCATGTTCGAACAATCAAAAGAGTAGTTCATCTTCATCAAATGAACCAAAAGAATTGAATGTCGAATTCGTACCAAGTACTCAAGCTAACAAGATGGAAGCTAAGGCCAAACCACTTGGAACGCTTTTACAAAAGCAATTGCATATTCCAGTTCACGTAACAGTTTCTACAGACTACAGTGGTTTGGTTGAAGCTATGTCATCTAAGAAAGTTGACGTTGGTTTCATGCCACCATATTCTTACATCCTTGCTCATAAACGCGGAATTGCGGACGTACTTTTACAAGCTGAACGTTACGGCTATGATGAACCATCTGGTAAGATGAACCACACTTTGATGCACAAATACCGCGGTATGATCGTGGTTAAGAAGGGTTCTAAAATCAAGTCATGGAAGGACCTTAAAGGTAAAAAGATTGCTATCGGTGATCCAAGTTCTTCATCCGGTTACGTTTACCCAGTTGCAGAACTTTACAAGAAGGGCTTAAATGTTACTAAGGAATGTAAGCTTGTTAACATCAAAGGTGATGATCAAGAAGTTCTTTCAGTATTGAACGGTGACGTTGATGCTGCATTCGTCTTCTCAGATGCACGTAACATCGCAGCTCAAGACGATAAGAAGGCAATGACTGACGTTGTGCCAATCTACTTCACTAAGTGGATTCCTAACGACACCATCGCAGTTAGAAAAGACATGCCTAAGAAGTTTAGAGCTAAACTTTCTAAGGCATTCAAGAACATTGCTAAGTCTAAGAAGGGTAAGCAAATCATTGAAAGTATTTACAACCATTATGGCTATGTAAGTGCCAAAGACTCAGACTTCGATGGCTTGCGTCAATACCAAAAGATTGTTAACAAAGCTACTGGCGGCAGTAGTAATAATAACTAAAGTTGATTATTAAAAAGACCTGCTTTTTTAAAAGCAGGTTATTTTTTTGCTAAAAGCCATCTGAAATCGGTTAAAATATAAGTAACAATCAAAGGAGAAAGATTATGAAAATTGCTGTTTTAACCGATAGCTCAGCTTACTTAACTAAAGAGCAACAAGAAAAGTATCATATCGATGTTTTGCCAATTCCAATTATGTGGGGCGATAAGACTTACCGTGATATGATCGATATTGGCTATGAAGAATTTTATAAAAAATTGGCTGATGAAAGTGAATTACCTTCAACTTCACAGCCATCAATCGGTAATTTACAAAAGAAGATTGATGAATATGTCCAAGAGGGCTACACCGATGTGATTGTAATTACCTTATCTAGTGGTATTTCAAGCTACTATTCTACTGTGCATAGTATCGCTGAAGCCGAAACTAGAATTAAGGTCCATCCTTTTGATAGCAAAATTACGTGTGCTGGTGAGGCAGATTATGCTATCCTTGCAGGACGCCTTGTCGCAGCCGGAGCAGGCGTTGATTTAATCATGCATGATTTAACTGACTTACAGAAAACAATGGATGTGCGCTTTATGGTGGACGATTTAAGCCACTTGAAGCGTACGGGCCGTCTTTCTAATGCAGCTAGTTTTGTAGGTGCTTTATTAAAAATCAAGCCGATTCTTTCAATGGATGTGCAAGCTGAAGGACACATTTCCGCAATTGCTAAAGAACGTCAAACCAAGCGGGCTTATAAGCATATCCAAACAGATTTTGATAATTTAACTAAGAATATGCCATATAAGATTCAATGCACGATTTTTGATTCGCTTGATCCAGATAAAAAAGCGGAGTGGGTCAAGGATTATCAAGCTAAGTTCCCTAAGTATGAATTCAATACTAGCATCATTGGCCCAGTCGTTGGAGTGCACGTTGGACAAGGAACTATGGCGATGATTTGGTGTCGTGATTTGGATGATTATTTTGATGAAAATGGTCAACCCATCAAAGGAATTGACTCAAAAGAAGTCGTAGATAATGCGTAAGTAAAGAAATTTAATTACATATGCATGAAAGCCTTTACACATAAGGGCTTTTTTCTTTATAATAGGTGCAGCACAAAACTATTTGGAGATAAAAATTTTTACGAAAAGGATGAGAATATGTCAGATAAGAAATATGTCGGCAGTATTGAAGCCGGTGGTACTAAATTTATCGTAGCAGTACAAGATGTTGAAACTGGTAAGGAAGTCGCAAGAGACCGTATTCCTACTACCACCAATAAGGAAACCTTGGAAAAGACTGCAGAATTCTTTAAAAAGCACCCAGTTGATGCATTAGGCATTGGTACTTTTGGTCCAATTGATATTAATCCTAAGTCAAAAACTTATGGTTATATTTTGGATACGCCAAAGCCAGGTTGGTCAGGTACTAATGTTAAGGGCTTCTTTGAAAAAGAATTAGGTATTCCTGTAGTAATGACAACTGACGTTAATGCATCATGCTATGGTGAATATGTTGCGCGCGGCCGTGACGATTCTAAGAGTTACTTCTATGCAACTGTAGGTACTGGTGTGGGTGCCGGTATCGTTCAAGGTGGAAAGATGCTTGGGCTTAACAACCACCCTGAAATGGGACACATGCTTGTCCGTCGCTACCCAGGTGATGATTATGAAGGTCACTGTCCATTTCACAACGATGCTTGTGTAGAAGGGATGGCAGCTGGTCCAAGTCTTGAAGGCAGAACTGGTATCCCAGGTGAAAAGCTTTCTCGTGATAATAAGGTCTTCACTTATTCCGCATACTACATTGCACAAATGCTCTTTAACGTTTACATGACTGCTCGTCCAGATGTGATGATCGTGGGTGGTTCTGTATTAAACGAAGACGATTTGACTAAAGTAAGAAAGTTTTTTGACGAATTTAACAACAACTATGTAGCTACTCCAGATTTAAATGAATTAATTGTTCGTCCAGCTGTAGCTAACAATGGTTCAGCTACCTTAGGCGACTTTGAATTAGCTAAGAATTTGCTCAAGTAAAAAACGAAGCAAAAATAAATATGCAACAAAAAGGCTCAACTTGTTAAGAAAGACGTAAGGCGAGCCTTTTTTGACGTAATCGGATACAAATCAGTGTAATATTAAAAACATAGAAAACCTATCACATTATTTTCCCGAAAGGAGTCCTACCTATGAAAAAAACAGATAGTGGCTTAAAAGACAAGGTTATCGGAAAAGTGAAAGAGGTCGAAGGTAAAGTTACCGGCGACAAGGCTCGCGAAGTACAAGGAAAAGCTCAACAAGCTAAGGGTAAAATAAAGGAAAAGGCTAAAAAGTTAAAGGATGATCTTGAAGATCATTAAAATAGCAGTTTGTTTTATTAAACCTTACATGGAAAGAAAATAGGTGATCCTATGTTATATTGGATCTGGGTTTTAATAGTTGGTGCCATAATAGGACTAGCCGCTGGTTTCATAACTGGCAAAGGCGGGTCGATGGGCTTTATAGCTAATACGATAGCTGGGCTAGTTGGCTCAACTCTTGGACAAGCAATCTTTGGTGAATGGGGACCCCAAATGGCTGGCATGGCAATAGTGCCGTCCATATTGGGAGCAATAATATTGGTTGCTTTGGTTTCATTCATCATGAGTATTTTCAATCGACAAACTGAATAAAAACTTAATACTAAAAAAGGACATGCACTTGCATGTCCTTTTTGTTTCATGTGAAACTTTTTTACTTTAATTTTTTGTTTTCCGCATCTTTTTCAGTCTTGAATCTAGTTTTAATTTCTTCAGGCAAAATGCTTGGAACTGAAGTGTCATAGAATTCGTAAAAGATCGGCTTCTTATTTGAGTCGTTGCTTTTTGGATATAGAGCAAAATCTGTTTCAGAAAATGGTAAGCTAATGTTTCCGCAAATTGCGTTAATAATCTCGTTGATCATGTGCAAAATATATTTTCGTGTATCAGGGGTAAGCGACATAATTACGCGGCTAAAGCGAACAGTTCCCAGTAACTTATGAGCAGTTATTTGGAAGACGTCAGTAATATTCAATTCTTCAAATGATTGAAACATAGTGTCCCACAATTCGCCTCGTTGAATATCAGGAATTGTGTGATTGAAATCAATTAGAGAATGGCGCAAAGATCTGGCTCCAGAAGTAAGACCATCAGCTAAAACGAAACTATCGCGACCAACGCTCCAGCGGCGCGGATCGTGTTGCTGAACCATAGAAGCATTGCTTTTAGTAATTAAAACTCGCTCAGGGTGATCTAACATCGCTCCAATAATAGATCCTTCAGGTAGGTATGTCTTCATTTTAGGTAGGGCACGAACAAAGCCGGGAGAACGCCATACTTCACCAAAGAAGCCGGGACCATCAAAACTGATGGCTTTAATAATGCGATCCTGCAATTCAGGTTCAACGACACTTAGAGCATATTCTGCGTAGTTACCGCCCTTTGAATGACCAGTAAGATAAATTTTATCATTAGGAAATTCTTCGGCCATTTCTCTAAGATAATCGGTGGCGACATCTTGACCATAGATTTTAGGCATGTAATTCATAGTCATATCTTCATTCCAGCCAATGATAGAACTATCGGTGCCGCGATAAACAATGAGAATAGTATTGGCATTTAGACGAAAAGTAGCGGCAGTAAATTGCAACGGATAAGGATCTTTTTCTAAGCGATTGGTCCAATTTAGGATTTCAACGTTGCCTAGGCGTGGACTTTTAGGTAAAAGCCAAATTTGTGCGCCTGTCTCATCGTGCATTTGTACTTGAAAAGATGGGAGAACGCGCAGTTTTTCTGCAACTTCAGCTAAAGTATGCCCCTTAGCTGATTTGTCTACTGGTAAATAAATTAAAGAAGAAAATAAAGAGGCGTCAACGCTATTAAAAGGCTTTTCTTTGAAGGTTAAGTCACCGCGCCAGCGTAAATAATCAAGAGTGCCTGACATATATATGTCCTTTCTGTATTAATATTGATGTATTTTACAGGATCTTTCTTCAAAAGAAAATCTCAAGCAGAATTGCTCGAGATTTAGTTAAGTCCACCGCGTGTGTAACTAATTCGAGTAATATCAGGATACTTGCGCAGTGCCATCACAATGTTGTTTTCATTAATTTTATTATTGATAACGCCATCGACGTAGAATACAATTCTTTCATCGCTAACATCTAGAATTTTTATATTGATGTTTTCAACTTTGTTTTCCTCAAGTTCCTTTTTTATCTTAGATAAAATATGATGCTGGTTAATGGCTTCAATTTGGATATTAAAGCGAACATGAGGTGTGATCTTGCTGATGATCACATCATCGTGGAAGAGCATTTGAATCACAAAGAGAAGGGCTGTAGAAAGAATTCCAATGAAGTACATGCCAGCCCCGATAGCCATTCCGATAGCAGCAGTTGCCCAGACACCAGCCGCGGTGGTTAAACCAGAAATTTGTTCTTTTCTAACTAAAATTGTACCGGCACCAATGAAGGAAATGCCAGTAACGATTTGTGCGGCAATTCTGGAAGGATCAAGCGCAATATCGCGCATATTTAAAAGATCTGTAAATCCATACTTAGATACGATCATAAAGAGTGCAGAAGCAATTGCGACTACGATGTGTGTTCTGACTCCCGCGCTTTTTCGTTGAATAGCACGTTCATAACCAATAATCCCACCGCAAAAAGCAGCAACAATAATTCTAAGCAACCAATCTAATTCAGTTGGAATTGGTGCTAGAGTTTGCATAAAATCACTCCTTATTTCATTAAAACTACACATTCATTTTACCGTATAATCAGTGATTTGATAGTTTTGAAAACTTTTTTGAACTTTTTTGCAAAAAAGGCTTGCACAAGTCTAATTCATATGGTTTAATTAATACTGTTGTCGGGTGAGACAACGAAGAGTTGCTGACTTAGCTCAGTTGGCAGAGCACGTCACTAGTAATGATGAGGTCGGAGGTTCGAATCCTCTAGTCAGCATTATAAAGTTTCATTTAGATTGATTAACCTTGATTTATCAACGTTTTACGAAGATAAGTTAAGGTTAATTTTTTTGTATAAATGATTATTTGACACACAGTTTGGCACACGAAAATAGACTGTGTGACAGAAAAATTTTTTGAGGCAAAACAAAGGTTGATATGACGGGCTTTAAGCCCGTTTTTTTGTGTGCAGAGTACAATTTTATGATCAAAATGAAAATAATTGTTGATTTCGCTTGTAAGTTACACATATTAATATACGCGTGGTGCTAGTTAAATCGTTTTAGTTACTAAAAAAGTCCAATCTTGTTAGA